>DHJK01000077.1:3504-4147 GCA_002404295.1 Legionellales bacterium UBA4722 | reverse complement strand
TGTTGGTTGATCTTAAGAAAGAACGGCTGGTTGTTGAGAGTGAGTTAAAAACCAAATGTGGTTGGTCACCGTATGCAGGGCGAGTGTTGCGTGGTTGCCCTGTTTATACTATTTTGGGTGAGCATTGTTATGACTTGTCTTAAGTAGCTGTAGCTTAAGTACCCCGAGTTATGGATAAGAATGTTGCTCAGAACACCTCTCCCGCAAGGGGAGGGGTGTCCTAATAGCCTTATCCATAATTCAGGTTAAGGCTATATTCTTGTGTTATCTTTAATACGAGCTATAATTAGTGCTGGAAATGGACATGTTCTCGTGTTTTTGATCAATGCCAATACTCATTAATGAGGGGGCAATATGCCGAATGATTTAAAAGATGATGAATTGGAAGGGAAAGAAACATCTCCTACATTGGGTTCGCCGACGCACGTTCAATCGACGGGCATATTGGCTAGCTTGGTACGAGGAATTAAGTCATTCTGGTCTGGACTAAAGACCGTTGGGCAAAGCATAGTAAGTTTTCTTTTTGGTAAAAAAAAGGAATCACCGTCGTCTTTGATAAACAAAGATAAAAGCAAGGCTGATGGGACAAATTTTTCTCAAATATCATCTTCTTTGATAGGTGCTTCTGCTTCTGCTCCTGCTC
>DHJK01000077.1:2575-3400 GCA_002404295.1 Legionellales bacterium UBA4722 | reverse complement strand
TGCTTCTGCTTCTGCTCCTGCTCCTGAGTCCATGCATTGGTATGACAGAGTAAGAGCTGATGAAAGCATTCTTCCTCCTACAACAAAATTAATTGCTCTTGATCCTAATACTGCTCCAGAGTGCTCTCCTTCTGTACCTAAAAAACCAGATGGCGTTGGACTGCAAATTTTATTTAAAGTTGAAATCGGCGAGAAAAAAGAGCATTTCATTATTATGGGTAATCGTTCTAATAAAGGGCTTCAGTCAGTTAATGGTGGAAATATTGAAGAAAAAGATAAAACTTACCTACAAAGAATAACAGAAGAATTGAATGAAGAAACCTTTGGCGTGATGCAAATTAAACAAGAGGGTGATCGTTATTATCTACAATTAAATAATGATGGACGCCAAAAACATCTTTTATCCTTTTGTAAGGAAGCTGTATTCGATCACAAACCAGAAAGCAGGGACGAAAAAGATTGCGTCGTCGATAAAGGATATACATACATTACGTTTACTGCGACTTGCTCAGCTCTTCCCGCTAAACAACTCAAGGAAATGGAACTCAAGGAAATGGCAAAATCCATGACGCCTACAGCAAGATTTTGGAATGATATTGGAAGTCATTTATATTCGTGTGCTAAGCAGATAGAGGGCGAAGCTAAGCAGGTAGAGGACGAGGCCTTTCGTCGATATTGGGAGTCACAGCAGGAAAGCAGAAAGAAGTTAATAGAAAAATTAACTGATACATATAATACGTTATCTCCCGAGGATAAACTATTAGCTGAACATCCGCTGCAAGTTTTCAAAGTTAGAAGTATTCAAGAGGTCTTTGCTCAATTAAA
>DHJK01000077.1:2131-2450 GCA_002404295.1 Legionellales bacterium UBA4722 | reverse complement strand
AAATAGTATCGATAGCCACGAAGCACTGAAAAAGTTGCTTGATGTTGTAGGTTCTTATAGTGAACGCTCGAGTTATCATCTACTTAACGCCAGGGAGGTGCTGACTGCTGCAAAAACTCGTAAGAAGATAGATATTTTTGATAGGAATAAAAAGCTTAAATGTTGCATTTTCAAGCCTCTAGCTGTGTTAAAAATGTTTCAGACTGTAATAGGAGATGAAGCAGTCATCAGGCTAGTGCATCGAAGCAAAGGTAATAGAAGATGAATTATTTGAATAGTTGTAACCGCTCACCTCCACTATTGTCATTGCGAGCGTGAG
>DHJK01000077.1:445-1975 GCA_002404295.1 Legionellales bacterium UBA4722 | reverse complement strand
CGCTCGCAATGACAATGGTGGAGCTGTTACTAAGATTTGTGGGTAATAGTTAGCGTAGAAGGGAGGAGATTTCTTAAGTTGCATTTTTAAGTATGGGTTAAACCGACGCCACTAAACTAAAGAAAATTTTTGGATCTCTGCCTCGACCTATGATTGTTTCGGAAGCAATACTTTTTGTAAGCACTTGGGTGTACATGATATTACCGGTAATGAGTTTAGAAAATGCAAAACGCGCCCCTAACCCAGTAGAAGTCGCACTTTGTTTTTTCTTAACGTTAATCACATTTTTGATGTTCCAAATCACCCCAAGATCGTAATAAGTATAAAATTGCACTGATTGCAAAATAAAGTTATTCGGAAAAGCATTCAGTCTAAGCTCTAGAGTGCCTGCGGCACCGCGATCCCCTAATATTTCTGCAGGATCATAACCGCGACCTACTTGGCTGCCACCAAAGCCAAATTGTACAGAAGACAATAATGGATTAAATGAGTATTGCACTTGAGCCAGCGTATAAATAGAAAAGCGGTTTGAGAGTGGTTGGATACGGCCAATTTGTCCATTCAATTTAGTATATATGCCATCTGCTCCAAAGCGTGAGGTAGTGAGTGAATCAGGATTACTGCTTGCCCCTAAAATTTTAAGGCCTTGTTCAAGATGTAATCCAGAAAAATCTGTTCCATTGAAGCGATCAGCAAAATTATAACTTCCACCCACTCTGAGTGGGCGTATATGATCGTTGTAAAGTAATATCTCTCTATTAAATAGTGTTGTTTTACTATCCAGATAAGTAAAACCGCCATCTAGAGTTAAATCTTCTGAACGTGAACGAATCAGAGGGTATGTCAACGCGCCATAATAGGTATTTGCGATACCCTGCGTTTGCAGAGGTCTTAAGTTAAGTCCTGGCGCGGTTAATGATTGATTGCCGCCGACAGTTCCTTGTAACCCGTTGGCGCCTAAGGGGGTGTTGTAGGCAAGGTCAAGATAATGTAATTCTTTGCCATGTGTTGCAGCAAGATATGTGAGGCGTGTGGTATCACCCGAACGAAAAATAGAGTTCACGTTGGTGGTAGCAGTCACTTGCAAAGGGCCAATGTAAAGTGTTCCGTAATTATCATAAGAAAGCGTAGCACTTATCATTTTTTCTTGTACCGCCAAGTTTAAATCGGATGCGCCTGTTTCAGTTTTAGAAGGTTCCAATACCGCTTTCACTTGCACGCCCGGGATTTCATTGGCTAAACGTAAATATCTTTCAATCACGCTCAACTTTATAGGCCTAGAGCTAGAAATTTTTGCACCATAAGCCAATAGGATACTTGCGGCACCTCTTGCATTGCCAACAATGGCTACTTTATTGATATAGCCTTCAATAATGCGAATACGGATGATGCCGCCCTCGACGTGTTGTGGTGGAATAACAGCGCGTGACAAGATATAACCATTGTTTCTATAAAAATTAGTAATGTCTTGTACTATAGCTTGCAACTCAGCAATGCTGATGTTGGTGTTTAGTTTATTTTTATAGAGCT
>DHJK01000077.1:0-301 GCA_002404295.1 Legionellales bacterium UBA4722 | reverse complement strand
TGTTGTAGTTGTGCATCTGTATAAACATGATTCCCTTCTAGAATTAATTTTTTTAATGTGAATTTAATTTTTTCAGCTTCAGGGCCAAGGCCAGCTTGTTTTTCTTGCGGCACGGCGATGGGTTGTAATGGTTGTAAAGGTTGTCTTTGTTGTGGGAGATAGTTTTGTTGGACTCGACCTGGCTCCACGCTGCCTGGTAACGCCGGAGCTGCAAACGAAATATGGCTTATAAACATCATAAAAAAAATGATTATAATATTTGTGATATTTTTATTATGTATTTTGTGCTTTTTCATCGAAT
>DHJK01000036.1 GCA_002404295.1 Legionellales bacterium UBA4722 | reverse complement strand
AGACAGCTTTTTAAGCGGCTTTTAAAATTAAAACGCAGCGGCCGCTAAAAGCACCCCTCACCCGCCGCCTTCGGCGTCGACCTCTCCCACAAGGGGAGAGGTGTCCTAAGCGGCTTAGAAATTCTGTTTCAAACAGAAAAATCACGATCAAATTGCTCAGACAATTGACGGACTATTTTTTTATCATCAGTGATCACAGACAATTCCCGATTTTCATCTAGTGACGTTTTAGTCAAATTGATCGACCCCACCATAGCTCGTTTTTGATCAACAATAAAAACTTTCGCATGAATATAATAACCATCACTCACATGCACAACCACTCCAGCCCGCGATAAATAATTTAAACGCTTTTTAGTAGGCGCTGCAGAAAGTAAAATTTGTACTTTGATATGATTGTGCGCGGCTTTTGCTAACGCCCCAATCACCTCATAGTCCACAATATCCTGCGTGTAAATTTTTATATCAGACCGCGCTTGTTGAATAAACGCGAGTATTTTTTTTCGGCTATTATCA
Source organism: Legionellales bacterium UBA4722 (assembly GCA_002404295.1). Taxonomy (GTDB): domain Bacteria; phylum Pseudomonadota; class Gammaproteobacteria; order DSM-16500; family DSM-16500; genus UBA4722. The sequence goes on along the minus strand of DHJK01000036.1, from coordinate 3,139 downwards.
GGACTCCAAACCAAGCTAGGATTTTCTACCGAGATTTTTTTTTGCTCCCAATCCGCATCAAATACACGCTGGATTTCTTGTACCATAGCAGGATCAGTGATGCGCAACGCAAAATTCCGCTCATTTTTTAATGAAGAATGAGTAAGATTAAATGTCATGACTATTGCGTTACTATGATCCAATATCAATGTTTTTTGATGTAAAAATCTAAATTGTTCAGAGGGCCAATGTAAAGGAATTTGTGCATGCTGAAGAAATTGAATGGCTTTTGTATTTTCATCATCTGCTTTATAAGGATGCGGCTCAAGCAGGACGCGTACATTTTTACCTTTGTTTTTAGCGTCTGCAAGCGATTGCATTAAACTTGCATCAGTAAATCCATAGAGTGAAAGATTAACGGATGATTTAGCGTGTTCAATCGCATCGAATAAAGGAGCGCGTCCATTGTCTGGCTCAACGATGAGTTCATCAGCGAAACAGAGTATGGAGAAATTAAAAAGCAGAATGAACAGTACAAATTTTTTGAAGCAATTTTTCAAAGTAATTCTCTTCCTGCAAAAGCATGTGCCAATGTGCCGCTATCGATGTATTCTAATTCGCTGCCCAGTGGTACGCCGTGAGCAATGCGTGTCACTCTAATAGGGTGTTGTTTGGCAAGTTCAGAAATATAATGTGCTGTAGCTTCACCTTCCATCGTTGGATTAGTTGCCAAGATGACTTCTTTGATGGTGCCGCTTGCTAATAAAAGAGCTAGTTCTTTAATCCCTAATTCTTCTGGGCCTATGCCATCTAAAGGTGATAGATGTCCCATGAGTACAAAATACAGGCCACGGTAACTGCCCATCTGTTCCACCGCAACAATGTCAGCGGGGCTTTCAACAATGCAAAGTAGAGAGCGATCTCGCTGTGTGGAGCTGCAAAAGCTGCAAAGTTCCGATTCGCTAAACGTGCGGCAATTTTTGCAGTGATTGATGTCCTGCATGGCTTGATGCAGCGTTTTAGCCAAATGCCTGCCTTTGTCTCGTTGACGTTCCAATAGTTGAAATGCCATACGTTGCGCTGTTTTAGGACCTACTCCAGGTAAACAGCGCAGCGCTTCGATCAATTGGGCAAGCAGTGGGCTAAACTGCATAGGTTACTAACCACCTTCTTCTGGTAAGTTAAATCCGTCAGGTAATTTAATACCGGTTAATGCAGACATTTTGTCTCTTGTGCCTTTTTCAATTTTAGTTGCTGCATCGTTGATCGCTGCTGCAATTAAATCTTCGACGATTGATTTTTCTTCTTTCATCAAGGTTGGGTCTAAGGTGACACGTTTGGCCATGTGTTGACCATTCATAAGTATTTTAACAAGTCCGCCACCGGATTGGCCTGTGACTTCCATTTCTGTTACTTGTTTTTGAATGTCTTGCATTTTTTTTTGCATTTCTTGTGCTTTCTTCATCAGCTCGCCTAAGCCGGCTGATTTATCATTAAAAGATTTAGTCATTTGTTGAGCCTCTGGTTGGTATACGCCACGAAGATTTTAGCAAATGTTGGTGGGAAAGCATATCAAAAATAAGGCTAGGTGTTGAATTTTGTTGGCGAAAAGCAAAAGAGCGCACGTGCTGTGATGCCTTATTTATTGAGAGGAGGGTAGATTAGCTAGATGAGCGTAACCCTCAGCTGCTAAAGAAAATATTATATATATTCATAGTATTGCGGATATTTGTGTATTTTTTTGTCTTTTGACTATACTTAGGCTATCTCTAATGAGTTGCTTCGTTATTTGATAAGGTGAATGATATGACAACCTCAGCGCCGCCCAACGATATGTATTGGTTTCTTCGACAAGAAGTTGAAGCGGTAGAGGCGGAGTTGCTAGAAGATGCAAAACAAGAAATATCGCAAAAGACCCTCGAAGAAGGTGAGTCTGTCGATGGTGTTTATACCTTATTTGCTGTGTCTGTTCACGCTGTAATTTGTGAAGCTATGATGACTGTGTTACCTGCAGGAGGTGGATTTGATCCAATTGTGAATTGGGTGGATGCTGGGGTTTCAATTGTTCAAGGCGGTAGACAGCTTTTAGATGATGAATCACATCGACCACTTGCGACGAAAGTGAAAGGATTTAGTAATATTGCAAGCGGTGTAGCACTAACTGTTATTACAGGAGTCGCAACGACGCTTGGTACAGCAGCAGCTGCTGCTTTATCAGCTCAGGGATTAACAGCAGCTTTTGCCGTTGCCTTTCTTATTTCTTGTGATGAAGTAGTGCGCTTAGTAAGGAAAATTGTCGATCCTGAGTATTGGGTTATGGATAATATAAAACAATGGGAAAAACTTAAGGATAAAACCATTCCAAAATTAATAAAAGAAATCAGTCGATTAGATCATAATCAATATATATCAAGAAAAAATTCAGCATTGATATGGGCTGTAGAGCGTAAGAAAGAACGTTTATTACAGTTACAAGAATTAGAGAAAGAATTAGGACAAGATATTAAAGATAGAGTGACCACCAATGAAACGTGTTGGATGCATTATAAAGCACACTTTGATAAGGGGAATCTATCTGGCATAGCAAAGGAATTAATAGGAGAAAAACCTAATTTTGAGAGTGGTGAGGAAGCTGCGATTGAAGAAAAAGCAGCATTAAAATGTAAAAAAGAATTAAAAGAAGCGCTCTCACATACTTTATTGGCAGGTCTTGCATTTACCGGTATGTTGTTGCTTTGCATTCCAGGGGCGCAACCCATAGGCGCTGTACTGATAGGTGTTACTGTAGCTGTGTATGTAATAAAATACGCAGAGTCGGCGATAAAAAATGCTCCTGTGGTCGGTGATTATATAAAAAATAAGCTTGGTTCGAAGCAGAGTGAAGCTGCTGGTAGTGAATTAGCCCCGTTATTATCATTGCGAAAGTGAAGTAATTCATCTGTGATTTCCACTGGTCTAATCGTGAATGTCCCCGCGCTCGCAATTGTAAGTCTTACGCAATTTGTTGGTAGGATTGCCATCTACAATAGGTCCCAGACCTGTCTTCTCGCAAAATACGTTGATAGGATTACTATCCACAATAGACCCTAGACCTGTCTTCCCGCAAAATACGTTGATAGGATTACCATCCACAATAGACCCTAGATCTGTCTTCCCGCAA
>DHJK01000090.1:18567-33817 GCA_002404295.1 Legionellales bacterium UBA4722 | reverse complement strand
TTTAGAATTAACATAATTTGGTACTATCGGAATCAATTGAGGATTTTTATTTAATACGATACGAATATTAGCGTATTGCTTTGAATCTATCTCATTAATTAGATGTAAGAATGGATTAATAAAATGTCCCGCAAGCATCAATACAGGAATTAAAATAAGTGCAGTTATATTGCGAGTCGTTATATAAGAATACATAACCACTAATGATAGTATTAAAACAATGCTATTTATAGTGGTTTCTGAAATATCTAATACAGTAAAACCAGGTTTAAAAGAATCTGACTGATTAGAATTATTCATAATGAAATAACACAGAACTGCGGTAATGAATATAGCCAAAACTGTATAAAATCCTTTTTCCCATTTTTCCTCTTCAAATATTTTTTCTTTTGATTGTTTTGTCATGCGATCTTTCATAGAAACCTTCCTTACCAAATGTTAATAAACAACAATAATAACGTATTAACAATGAATGTCAATCTATTTGTCGTTGAATTTGTCAAAAAACATAGATGATTTGTTTTCATCTAATTTGATTGGTTCTCATATTTAATTATTTAGAATCAAAAAAACTCTCTTCGAGAGACAGGTTGGTAACACCAACTGCTTTTAAGCATTGAATAAATAAGGCTGCACTAAATGTTCCGCGTGACATGCGTCCACGTAAATCTTCTACACTGATGTTAACCTGCATTTCATGCAATTTTATAACTAGTGTTGGGTAATTTATTTCTCGCTTCGCTAATTCAGCTTTAAGAATTTTAGTAACGATTTTAGCCCAGTTTAATTTGTCATCACTCATCTTTGACGCTCTGCATTGTTTAAAAACAACTAATAATAAAATAAAACAACTTTAATTGCAATATCACTATGTCATCAGTTGTTTGTGTGTTATTATAACTGTGTATTAACAACTTATGTATAAATTGGAGAAATAACCGTGTTTAATAGACTCACGTTAGAAGATTTACAAAGAAAGGCTCCCTCTATTTTTACAGAGGGGAGAGCAGAACGCACGAGTGAAAAATATCAGCCCATTTCAACCACAAAAGTGATTGAAGGTTTAATGAATGAAGGTTTTATGCCGACATGGGCTGGACAATCGCAATGCAGATTAACCACGAAGAAAGCTTATACAAAACACATGTTAAGATTTCGTCATGTTAATGCGCACCCAACTGCATCAGGTTTATTTCCTGAATTAGTCCTTATCAACTCCCATGATGGCTTATCATCTTATCGACTCATGGCTGGTGTTTATCGTTTAGTTTGTAGCAATGGCTTAGTTGCAGGTAAAAACTATGCAGAAATTCGCATCAGGCATCAGGGTGACATATTGAGCAATGTCATTGAAGGCAGCTATCAAGTCATAGAAGATTCTAAAAAAATGATCGAGTCCGCCGACAAAATGACTTCTCTTAACCTGAGCAATCCGGAAAAGAAAATTTTTGCTGAAGCTGCTCATGCTATCCGATTTGAAAATAGCCCTATGAGCGATGCAATAGAACCATTGAACTTACTTAACCCCCGCCGAACTCAAGAAATGAGACAAGATGATCTTTTTACCATTTTTAATGTCGTACAGGAAAACATTATCAAGGGTGGTGTCAGAGGTTATGGAAAAGATGCAAACGGTCGCAATAAAAGGGTACGTTCTCGCGCAATTATTAGCATTGATCAAAATACTGCTTTAAATCGCGCGCTTTGGACATTAGCAGAAAAAATGTTGGAATTAAAAGGCACTTAAAAGGAAGTGGTGATAAGAAATTATCACCACCATCCGCTAGGTGGGTTTGTCGAGAACCTGCCTAGCCAATCACTTCAAACAACCCAGTAAGGAGCATTAAAAATGATTCAATCTATGATACAAGAAATAGCAATAAGATGGCACCTTAAAGATGTACAAAGTGTCAGACCTGATTTATCCGATGAACAAGCAAGCATAGTTTTAAACCGTCTTGAAAATAATCATGATGCAACCATTGGTATTAATTGGGAAGTCATCGAGATAGTAGCAGACATACAATACCCCTCAGCAGAGGTCACAGAGTACGACTTATCTGACGAGGAGGAAGTACGATGATCAAATTAATTTTGACTAGAATTTACGCTACTTTTCAAGCCTGCTTTTATGCAAGGCAAAGGGAGGAAAGCCGTCAAAAAATGATGGCTTATTATCTAAAGCTTAAACCTAATAGATTGAGCGCAACCTACAAAAACACAGGGGATCTTAGATGAATGGATTTAAGGTGACTTTTAAGCGTACAGAGACTTTTTATCAAACGATAATCGTTGAAGCCTCTACCCACGAGGAGGCGCGCACTAAAGCTGATAAATTGTCTACAGAAGGAGAAATTGAGTTCGACTATTTTCAAGAATCTGACGTGCTCGACGAATACATTATTGATATTGAAAAATCGTAAGTTAAAATCTATCACTGCCGGTAATACGCCGGCAGTGATAAAAATTTTCAACTTAATAATATAATCATTTCTGACTAAAATTTTAGGCAGAGAGACTCGTAATAACGCTGTCGAGCTTTTGATAGTAGCTGCGAACACCACTACTGTATTTTTGATTATGGCTCGGCGTGTGCGAATGATAGTCGCCAACCCCTGACCAAATTGATTTACCATTAGCAATACACTGGCTTAATATCCATGCAGCTACCTCTGCGTTCTTGCATGCATTAAATTGCACGTCGTCTCGTGTGTAACCATAACGCGCAATGATGGGCAACCAGATGCTATTAATTTGGAAAACGCCATAGTCAAACGTCCCGTTCTTGTTTCGCACGGCATCGCCATTTTTTCCGCCCTCAACTTTCATCACTGACAAGATAACAGTGGCCGGCACATGGCTAACAATGGCAACGCGGTTTATGCAATCAATTCCGACACCATTGACCATGACTGGTAACATGCTCTCTCTCCTACGACATCTATTAAACAGTTTCTTTCTGATTAAGATGGGTTAGCCACGCCTTGTCTTTTGACAAAGTATATTCCGCTGATTGCTCAAAAAAATCATCCAACTTCTTAACATCCGCCCATGCGCAATACTGTTTGATTTTTTCAAGGACGGGATGCTCGATGCTGATGCGAAGTTGTTCTTTCTCTGATTTTTCTTTTGACTTAATAATTGGCATAGTGTTCTCCTGAGTGTGTCATAAAAAATAGATTAGTGTTGCCTAAAAAGTTTGGCAAAAAATATTTTTATTTCTGCCAAAAACTTTGATTCGAAGTAGTCTTAAATTATAGCGTTTTATTACCCCTTTGTAATTTTATTTCCGTTACAAGTTGAGAATAGCACCACACCAGTCGCAACGGGTGTTGCGTGACATTTAATTTCATATAATCAATCAGATACCTTTGAAAAAGATGATGCAGAAAATTCAATGTATTAAGTGCGTTGAATGCACCACCTATGGTGCATTGTGGTGGCACCGTGCACCACTGTGATTTATACATTTTTACTCCTCCATTCTGCACCACTTCCCGCATAATGTGGTGCAAAATACAGTTATCTGCACCACGCATGGTGCAATGTGGTGCATAATACAAAAGACTCTGCACCACTTTGCACCGTGCTTTATGCCTAATTTTCAGGCTTATTTAACATGCCGTCCACATGACTAATGGCTTTTTCCTTGTATTCTCTCAAAATATCTGCACGCAGCTTAGGACTATTCTCAGGTAAATTCTCCACAAGGTAACGTGTTAATAATCGAGATTCCAGTGACCATTTGAGGTTGTTTTCCATCATATTTATGACCTTTTCAAATGGATCTTCACTCGATTTTTCATTGTTTTTCTTCGCGGCTGCTTCTACTTTTAACCCTAAATCGACCAGCTCCCTCACGCAATGCGCAACAGACTTTGCACCATTTTCCTTCATACGTGCTTCAAGTTTTTCATAAATTTTATCATAAAATGTCACACTGATTCTGTTCATTTCATCCTCCAATCGTTAGTAATCACTTAAATTTTTTGTTCATATCTTTATGAATTACCTTATTAGTCTCCTCTACTTTTAACCCCAAATTGAGCAGCCCTTTAACGTAGTCGCCAATCGATTTGGCACCCTCTCGCTTCATGCATGCTTCAATTTTTTCGTAACTTTCACCACACAAAGTAATACTGATTTTATTCATCATGTCCTCCAATTGTTAATAATATGTTAAATTTCTCGTTCAATATCTTTATGCTTATGAATGGTCTTATCTGCCTCCTTAGGTTGCGAAATTGTGTTATTGAGTGATGCATATAGCGCAGCCTGCTGCGTATTATTTTGTGATTGACCATTAAGTTTACTTGCAAAATCTTCAATGATTTTGCTAGAGAGGTGATGCGTTAAAGCCCGTTCATTGACTTTATAATCTGTAAAAATGGGTGTGTATTTTTTAATAACGCTGGATTTATCCTGTGGCAATACATTACTCTTCAAGTCTTTATGAGCCAGCTCATCTTTTAATGCAACTGGTGAAATACTCTTTTTTTCTACATAATCGGCGTACGGAATGGCGTGATCAATGTTTAATTTTACCGCCTTGGTTCCCTGTGTTTTCAAGAGATCATTATAGTCTTGCCCGTGCTCTCCAGGCTTTGCAATCCACACAGTTTTGCCTTGATTGATCAGTGATAATGCCGCCTGATGTACCATTTTTTCTTGAGCTGGGTTAACATTTGTGCCGTCATTATCGAGACAAAGCACAACATGTTTTGCCATATTTTTTAAACAAGGATGCTTGAAGTTTGACTGGCCTAGCACCACTTCTACATTGCCATTATCAATCGATTGTTGAATGCTTAATCCTGTTTCAACGCCTTCTGTAAGATAGGTGACCTGCCTATTTTTGATGTTCCGTGATAGGTTGACGGATGAGCCAGGTGCCAGTGCGTAGGTTCTTTTTTTGATTTTTAAATCCGCTTTGCAAGCAGTTGCTTCATCTAAATAGGTCGCTTGAACCCGCTGGACTTGGCCATTTTCATTGCGGGCTAGCGCCAATACTGCGGGGTACGTTGGCATGTCTTTACCTGCCGAAACTGCTGGGTGAAATCGTATATCGGAGGGGAGCGCGCCAACAATGCCTCTATGCTCTCTCAAGTATTTTTCACCCAAGGTGCCTTGAATGGGCACGCTTTCTCGGCTAAGTTTTCGGGCAATGGAGACACGGTGCTTCTCATTTTCAGACCAGTTTTTGGGATTACTTTTATCAACGGGCTCACTTTTTTTGAAAGAAGTGACAGCCTGTGATAAGGGTACAGTGGCATCAGTCAACCCTACTAATGTTGCGGCATACTCCAGACTTTGTTTAAAATCCATGTTGTATTTTTTCTGGATCAGGCCGATGAGATTGCCTTTTTCACCTGTTTTAAAACACGTCCATAACCCTTGTTTGTCACCTTGAATGGCAATCGATAAACTGCCACCTTCGCGCTTTCCATCCTCACCACCAAACTGTTCGCTGTAGCTGTATTGATAGTTTGTACCACTGCGCAATTTAGGTTCGCCTAAGAGTGACGTCACAATAGATTCAGCTTGCAGGTGAAGCGCTGAAATGATTCGATTAGCATCTAAATACACGGCTTGTGTGTGATGATTTTTAGAAACGCTTGCTTTTTTTGCATGTTGTGCATTTTTTTCGTTTGTTTCTTTTGTTTGTTCTATCATGCCCTGCCGTGAGGTCAGGTCATTGCGATTTGAATACTTAAACGTACGTTTTGATTCTTTCTTTAAATCCACCTCACCGATTGTGTCAAGAGCGCTGGACTTCGTACCGGTCGTGAGCAGGATCTTGGACAGCAACGCTTGTCTGTTATCTGTATAGATTGTTAAGTTATCAATAGAGCGGGTCACTGCGATTAAAAACGCCGCCTGATTAGTCAAGCTGCGACTATAACTTTCCATATTGCACATCACATTTTTAAAGCCCCTGCCCTGCGCACCGTAACTTGTCATCACATGGGCATAATCCCAATGCTGATACTTAGGGTCATGCAGCTGGACTTCAAATGTTTTGCCATCAGAAATTAAAGCCATCTCATTCATTTTCACGGGTTGCAACAATGCAATGGCGTCCGTGATGGATTCAACCCGTGCCATATTAGGATTGACCAACCCAATGGTTTTATCACTGCGCGTCCAGCGTAGTAGATCACCTTTCATAATCTCTCGTCTTTCAGCACGATAGACCTCGATCCCACTGTATGCTTTTTTATCAAGCTCCTGTGGTCGCCAAATGACTTCCCCGCCATCCTGCCTGCTTAATCGAATCAGATTTTCTTTTTTGTGAATTTCAACAACTGAAAGGTAATCCCCTTTCCTCACACCCAAATGCGGGTCGTTAAAGCCAAACCGAATAATATCATCGCGATTAAAATAGCTGATCTGGCTTTGCTGGGTTTTAGTCATATTACTTGAAACTAAAATACGTCCATCAAAAGCCGTGCCTGTGAGTGCACCTTCTTGCTTTAAACCCTCTCGTATGACACTGTTCAAATAAATACGTTGCTCATTACCCAATGTCATGACACCTGTACTTGCCCTCTCCGATTGACTCAGTGACAAATAATCTTGCCCCATTTTATCAAGTCGATCATTCGCATTATCCAACCCTTTAAGACCACCGATACTTGTCTGACCCCACTCAACCATATGCTCTTTAAGTGTCTCAAAGGCTTTTTTAAACTCTTTTTTGTAAATTTCATCAACGCCTTTAATCAAAACTGGATTTTTCTGCCTCACAATATCGGTCAGATGGATTGTTTTAAGACCAATTGATTGCAGTAAGGTATGCGGATTTCCTGAGTCAATGGATGTATATTGTCTTTGATCACCGATTAAAACTGCTCTTGCGCCTATTTCATGGGTGATGGCTAAAAAGTCACGTTCTTTTTTGTTAGATACCATTGAGTTTTCATCAACGGCGATGATTAATTTGTTATCGTGTTTTTGAGTACTCTGTTGTATGCGTTCAGCATGATATTTCGCAATAAAACTATCTAGTGTTTGAGCTTGAAGTCCCCGTGATTTTAATTCATCGACCACATTGTGTGTGGGGGCAAGGCATAATAAGGTATAACCTGCGCGATCTAAAAGTGGTACCGATGTTAGGAGCGGCTCAACACGTTGCAGTAAGGTCGTTTTCCCCGTTCCGGCATTGCCTTGCACCATCACAATTCTATCCGGTGTTTTCATCCACTCGATGATTGCGTTTTGATGATCTTTTTTTAAAGACAGTGTCGTTAAGTATTGATCCACTTGGCTTGATTCAACGAGTGCGGGTAATTTGCCTTGATCGCACTTTGCAAGATGGATAATTTCACGCTCCAATTCAATGGCAGCACGTGTCGTCCAGCGTGTACCACTGGATGCATAAGCCCCTTTGACAAGTGTTCCCTCTTTTTCAGCCAGGATCACGGCCTTTAAAATGTGATCTGAATTAGCATCGCCTAACACCTGCTTGATTGCCACATCCATGATCTCTCGATGGGTAAAAGCAGCCTCACGCTCGCCTAAGTGTGATAGCGCAAAACGCACTGCCTCTTTTGAAAGCATGTCAGGTGTTTTATCCTGTGGGATTTCGCTTGCGATCAGTTTTGAAATAATGTGTGATACAGACTTTTCAAGGTTGGCTATATGCACTTTCTGTGTCGTTGCAACTGCGATTAATGGCTTATCTTCTTTCAATAACGTATCAATGACTGTGACTTTATCACCCGTGCATAGTCTCAGGGTGTTTAATAAAGCTTCTCTTTTTTCTGTCACAATCCAAGCATCCGTTGTTGCGTTACTTAGGACTTTGTAAAATAAACGCTGATGACTTTGTCTGGAATGTGCATTCTGGTAGGCAATGACTGTATCCGCTTTTTTAAACAGGGCACGGTTCGGTGTGAGGGCATAGCCATAATCAAAATGACGATTTTCGAGCTGCCTCACATCGATGGAAACTTTTTTCTTATTTTCACGCTCCAGCATCCATGTACTCGGAGAGGTGGAAATTATTTTTAATTGTTCACCGCTGGATAGACCATAATTTTTATTATTACGACCCCATATCAGCGTCTCGCCTTTCACCATTTCACGTATTTTTTCATCAAAGACTTCCACTTTAAGAGAAGAGCCTGCCAATTTAAGCGGGTTCCATTGCACAACGTCCTGGGTCATATTTTCAAGCATCACACTATTCGATTTTTTATCGATGCTGCAAATTTTAAGATAGTCGCCTCGCTCCACATTCAAAGAACGATAGGTTGCATTGAAACGAACCCATTGACCCACTTTGTAGTGTTCCGCGAGGCGATATTCAGCTGTCTTCATGGATTTTGGAATGAGCAGAGGCAGGTATCTGCTTTCTCCACCGATGTGCTGCTCTTGCTTTAGCGCACGGTGTATCGCATCATTCACATCATCACACTGAGCGCGGGATGTCATGATGACTTGAGTGCTTTTTTGATTTTCATAAACGGATCGAATATAGAGTGAGGCTATTGTTTTATTGCGTAGCGCCTTGTCTTCCACTTCAACCATTCTGTTATCAATCTTTTGAAAGGCGGCTTGAATATTGCCATCCAGCGTGTCTTTGACAGCCTCTTGAATCGTGTGATTTCGTGATTCCTTGATGCACTGACTCAATGTGGCTGTTTTCATGCCATCATCTTGCATCAGCTGTAATGGATTGCCTGATTGCCATGACAGTATGGCTCGCTTATCAAAGAGTGGTACTAAACGGGCATTTGTTTTTTCGCTCACTTGGATTAAATCATGCATTTGTTTCAGTGATAACAATTGGGCATTGTCCACAAATATCATCCGTTTGACATAATGCTCTGTATCCGCGTTAATGTGTCTCATCTCTGCATGAATAAACCCTGAGACGGAGGTATATTGATTGCGGTCTAATAATTGGTTAAAAAAATGCTGAATACGCGTCGGTGCTTTTTGAATCTCCTCTTTTAATGCCAGAGAACCCACTGTTGTGGGTGTTAAAATAATAGAGTCGTAGCCCTGCTTTTTAGCTAACTCCACCATGGGCTTAATCAACGTGGATTTACCTGTATTGCTCTTACCCTCTAAAGCCGTGATACGATGATCACTGTTGAAAATCATCTGTATCGCATTTAATTGTTCGTCTGTTAACCCCTCCTTATTTTCTAAAAAAGACTTCGTGATAAGAGGTGCCATTTTATCCTTTTCAAGCACTTTTTCCGATGTGGCTTTCAGAATGGCTTGTTCTGATTTTAAAAGTGCTTGGGTCGTGTAGGTCATTTCACTCTTGTTTCGCTCAAGTGGAACAAGCATACCTGCATGACGCATCTCATCTATGGCCGTCACAATCGATTCAATATTAACCTGTTGGCCTAATGTCGTTTTCATGGCGGCATTAATGAGTTGAATGGGCTTTATTTTTATTTGGGTCTCAGACAGTAAATCAATCGCATAACTCACGGCTAATTTCGCCTGATCCTTTGATGCGGGGTGTGACTGCGATACGATACGGTGGCTCTCACCCGTTTTAATAGTGTGCAGGACAGCATTCAGCTCTTCTCTAGCATCAACGTCTTTTGCTTTCTCTTTAGTGGCCCATTCCTGATTGAGAACCTCTTTACTTTTTTTACTTTTAGCACGGCGTGTCTGCTTAATGGCAACAGCCGATGCATTGCCTCCCTTCAATCCATGCTCTGCTAGATACGCATTTTTTTGCTGCGACCGTGTAGAATGGGCATCCATGAACGCTTGTGAAATACCCTCAATCTCAAAATAGCCTTGTTTTTGATTGGTAATAACAATAGGAAATCCTTTCTCTTTAAGCTCATAGGCCAACTCCCCTCTAAAAATAGCACCTAATTGTTTTTTTTGATGCCCCACACGCTCAAAAAACCCGTTAATTTCTGTTGTCGCATTCTTACCATAATAACCTGACTTGGATGCCAGTGAACGCCATGCCCCATCAGAGCGCTGCGTCATATTCATCACGACCGCATGCACATGGAGACTTGCCTCATCCTCACGGGATAATTCATGGCAATGCAATGCGGCAACCAGATTTTTTGTATTCACATAAGTCGTATTGCCATCTTGTGTGATGCGCGCCTGCGCACAGGATTGCTCAACCAGACCCAATGTCTTTTCAACGGCTTTGAGTGTCGCTTGAATAATCGAATCATAGATCGATGAATCATCTGACCTGAGTGCTAAAATCGAGACCGATTTAGGAACACTGAACGTCAAATCAAACCCTGGACGGTGTTTAACTTTATTATCTACTACTACTCCAAGCTGCTGCCCATCCGGTAATGCACCTTTTAATAGATTTTCAAATTCATTTTTTTTAACCTCACCCGCCAAATTCAATGACTCAGCACCTTTCCCCCACCACATGCTTTTGTCGGTGCCATCCGCACTGTAATAGTTCTGCTCGCCCATAAAATACTGTTTGGCATGACTCACACTTTTGACTGGATTAATAGATAGCACCGAGATCCCCTCTAAAGGTCGAATGATTGATAATCAATTTGATTTAATTTTTTGATTTTTTTAGTGTTTATTTTATTTTGCGTTTTAGTTTCTTGCTTTTCTTTTAAACCGGGATAATTTGCACCCGGTTTTACATGGTCTTCTATGAGTTGATCTGCTGCTTTCATGCCATTGATATCAAAATGCCGCAATACAAATCCGGCATTGCGTTTATCACGCTTTTTTAAAGGAAAATTAATCGATGTGATGGGAAAGGAACCTGGTAGTCTTATATAAGCATGAAAATCATCTAGCGACATGATTTCAGAAGCACTGAAGACTGCTTTACGTGTTTCGGCATGACTAATTGAAATACCATCACGCATCGTATTAGCACCGTAGGAGATGCCTTCATTGACTTCATCTGCAATGGTCTCACCAAAATTTTCAGCTGACCATTTTGCAATGTGTGGGTCTGGTTGACGAAACATGAGACGTGTATTGAGTAGGGATGAAATAACATCAGCACCGTCACGTCCATATAATTGCGATAATTGAGCAATATTTTGAATTCCTACAACGGTACAGCAGCCAAACTTCCGACCTTCAGACAATGTTGCGGTTAAATAAGGCAATTGATGAAGGCTGGCCAACTCATCCAGTATCAGCCAAATGCGCCTGTCTTCATTGGGTGGTAAACTCATCAATGCATTGACAGCGATGTCAAGCCACGCTGTGATCAACGGCTTTAATGTTTCGTGTCTGTCCCCCAATGATGTGACAAATAACCAATTGTGCCCTTCTTCATTTTGAATCCACTGTCTTATTGAAAATGGGTTTATGTCTTCCTTGATGTATTTCATACTTTTTAAATAAGTCGCCAGCACCGATTTAATAGAGATGGCTGTTTTTTCAGTTTTTTCAGAAACCAATGTTTCAGCCTCTGTTCCTTTCAAGTAATTTTGAAGCAATTCAAGATCGGCGGTTAATAAATGGCGTAATAATTTCATAACAGATCGATCAGCGTCTTTTCGCATGTGAAATGCCGCAGCTGCAAAAATAGTGCGCGCCGCATTAACCCAAAAAGGATCTGAGGTGGAAAGCGGCATAGGAATTTGTGCTGCCGCTAAACTGTCAAAATCAGCTGAGTCACGGCATTCAGCCCATAAATCCCACGATTCACCACGTGTGTCCATAGGATTTAATAACACATCATGATGTTGTCTATAGTATTCTTCTAAAAAATTACAGCTTTTATCATATATAATAGCGCGATCGCCCCGAAGTCGAATTTGATCTAATAATTCCTTAATCGCAGTCGACTTACCTGAACCAATGGTGCCATGTATTAAAATATGAGAAGTCTCTTTGCCTTTAATCAAAGGCAATCCACCTAATATTAAATCTGATTCCATGTTTTTTTTTCTTATTATGGAGGAAACCATTTCTTTAGATGACAACGTATCGCCTTTTAATATTGTATTCTCTGTTTGAGACACGCCACGATTTTTAAGCCAGCGGGAGACGCCAAAAAATGTGATTAGAATGGAACATAGCCCTGCCAATACGGCCTCAATCAGTTTAACGCTGACTCGATGCAACACATCGGTGATCAGTGGTGCACGTGCAATATCTGCATAACGCACCGTCACAACCGTTCCATTCGGTTCCATAAAAGGCGTCTTCGCATCACTATTAAAGACGGGTAACACTTCAGACCACAG
The DNA here is from genome assembly GCA_002404295.1 of Legionellales bacterium UBA4722. Classification (GTDB taxonomy): domain Bacteria; phylum Pseudomonadota; class Gammaproteobacteria; order DSM-16500; family DSM-16500; genus UBA4722. Next base: position 21,635 of record DHJK01000090.1, on the reverse strand, counting down.
ATATTCACCCATCACATAGCGTTCGTAATCGGTTGTGAGCATCATCACCGTGGTACCTGTCACCAGCATGAACACCATCGCGCCCACTAAAATAACTTTATTGGATATCTGGATAAACATCCGAATATTGTGCAATGTGATTTGGCCACCGCGCGTGAAATTTTTAACATCGGACGTCTTAATCTGCATCAACACACTCCTTTAAAAAATTAGTATTTATTATGGGTATCGACACCCGTGATTAAATCGTCCTTCAATCCACCGTGTCGTTGCTTCATACCCTCTGCATGCACTTGATCTATCTCTTCACGGCCCTTCTGATGGACGGATACTTCCCTTTCCTTGATGGTTGATTGATAGGTTGCAATTTGATGCTCTGCGTTGCCTTGAATGCGTTCATCAATCATATGGTTTTGATGGAGGCCAGATGACACTGCCTGTTGCGTGACTTTGGTCTGATCTAGATCACTCTCTGATTTCAACACGTCTTTTTTTTCTTCATAATCAATTTGACGGTCATAGGCTTCATACTGATGCTTTATTTCGGAGGGTGTCGAACTTAAGTGGTGTGCATGATTCAGGGATTGGTACTGAGATTCGATTCCCTGTTTATACTGTTCCATAAATTGAGAGGTGTATCGAGCGGAGCGGTGCGGGTCTTGTTGTATTTTCTCAATCTCATCGTAACTCAGCTTCCCTGTTTTATTTTCATTCGGCTGGCTCATGAGCCATTCTTTATACTTTTGACTTGCATTGAAATTAACGTTATCGGCATGGTCTTCCGCGAAGCTCGCATGTTGGCGTGCACTCTCTGCCATGCTAAAGCTGCTTTGCTTGTCCTCTCGTGCGGATTTGGCTTGATCGAATGAAGCACTCATATCATGGGCGAGACGATTACCGGTCTCGTTACTCATCCTTAAGCTATGATCGTGTGCTGCACGTTCTATCACGCTGATATTTTTTGAATAGCCGCTATTTGCCACATAACTGTTTGCATCAGAATAATCATGCGAATCATTGACTGAACTAGTATGCCCTGCCGTGCTTGACAGGCCTTTTGAACCTGACATCGTGGCTGAGACTCCTTTAAAACCGGTTGCAAGTGAAACCGCTCGACCTTCAAGGGTTGAACCCGTATCAAAACCGGTAGAGAGCGATACTTTGCCATCCACATAGGCATTCGCGAGTACATTGGCGGAAACCGCATTCGACACCCCATGTCGCTTTGCATAATCTTCAATAATCGCTTGGTTATCATGGAATGCAGTGGCCACATCAGCATTCAGCCCCGTGCTCCACCCTTCAGCCGAGTTCTTGGCGTTACCAATCGATTCACTCAGCTGATTGGCATGCCTCACTGCAGAACTCAATGATTCGCCATAGGTGTGATTGGCATTTTGTCCAGCACTGACCGCACGCTCTGCAATCGATGAATAAGTCGCACGCTCTGTTTCAGCAAATGAGATGGAAGTTCCCAAACTTGAAATGGCATTTTTCATGTCCATCACTACAGAGCCGTCTTGCATTTTGGTCAGCTGTGAGCCGCCTTGGGTCTGCATCGATAGAAGTCCTGATGAGATGCGTCCGCTGTTATCTAAATGATTAGACGATGTATTAAACGCATTTGAATTATTTAAACTGGTATTACCTAAACTCATGTTACCGGTGAGTGCCTCTGATGCACCTGCACCGCCTGCTGATTGCGTCACTCCTCCTACAAATTGGGCAAGTTGGGTAAAGGTGCCCGCCATCCCTGTCACCAATCCATACGATAAAAATGGCACGCTTAAGGTTAGATAGCCTGCAAGTCCTGCAATGTCTGAGTTAATTTGTAAAAGCCCTGACATGGCTTTCAGTGATAAAGCACCACCTACAGTAGCAGCTGCCACGCTATTGTTTTGCGCATAAAAACACACAATCAAATTAATGATCGCATAAAGGGGTGCCCACATTTGAAGCCACACCAAGGTGCAAATATATTTTTTAACAATCGCACCACCGAATGGAAAAACAGACAATAGAACAATAAAAATAAAGCAACCATACATGATCGCCTCAAAGGCATTCTTCATTAAAGGCAACCAATAGGCCGCCATGTCACCGAGTGTCTTGTTCGTCAGCCTCTTTTGCTCTGTGGCACGCGTATAAGCATACGATTCTAAGGCCGCTTGCGCGTTTAATGTAGCATTCATACTCACAATGCCGCGTTGAATGGCATTAGCCATGATATTTTGGGTCATGATATCGGATGCCGTTGCTGAGAGATGCGTTAAATAGCTATAACTGATGGGCAAGTCTTTTCCTAATTGTTCTTTTGCGGCCGCTTGTTCCAGATGCGGATACAATCGCGATCCGTACTGCCCTAAGGCAGAAGTAACCAGTGTCTTCCAATCCAAACTTAAACTGGTCGCCCCTGTTTTGCAGGTTGTCACCACACCGTTATAAACAAATGCACGGGCAGGAGACGCCTTGGTTGTGACTAGTGTCCAAATGTTATTGGATGACGTCAATTCATCCATTGAATATTTATTTAAAAGTAAATCATAGAAAACACATTGATGAACAAACTCTCTTAAATTTTGATCGAAGTTCGCATCAGTCACTTCAAATTGCGAGGCTTGAATCACCAATTTCGATGCAAATACCATACCTGTTTTATTATAAGGCATATAATCTGGCATCGAAAAAAGTGATTCAATGTCTTTTGTCAAGATATCCCCAATCGAACTCGTATAACTTGCGAGAATTGCAAGACCCAATGGCACTTTATCTATAGCATAATTTTTATCATTATTGACACGATCAATAACCATGACTGTTGCCTGCGGCAAAAATAAAATGTAAATCGCAATATAAAACAATCCAAACCAGTGCAGCATGACCATCAAATCACGCTTCATAATATAACTAAATAGAACAGTCACGCCGCCTAAAAAAATGGAGATATGCAGTAATCGTTTAAAATTTGTTGTGCCGCACAATGCTGCAATCGCATTAAAATATTGATAAAATAAATCCCCGTTGCCATACACAATAACCGATAACGTTGTCATCAAATGATCTCCCAC
>DHJK01000090.1:0-18456 GCA_002404295.1 Legionellales bacterium UBA4722 | reverse complement strand
GATCTCCCACACGCATTTTTTATTTATTTTAAAAAATTTAAAAAAACTACTGCAATCCTTTAGCCCACGATAAATTATTGGCTAATTGTGTTGAGAGTTCGCCTGCCATCATGCGCTCAATCACTTGTGTGTTTTGTATCATTTGAATAGAGGTCGCCATTCGCGTGTAAGCGTCTTTTTGTGCAGAGCGTAAAAAATTAAGCTCCGCATCAATGTTGGGTTGTAGTTTTGCCAAAAAATCATCAGGCGTTAATGAAGCGGCGACACTATTTCGGATGATTTGCAAACTTTGTTCTAAATATTGATACAAAATATCGGTTGCAATAGCCTCGGCATAATTCGGTATTTGAAGAAAATCTTTATCTTTGGCGAAGGCCACTTGCACATTCAGCATTTTATAAATAGGTAAACTCGTTGATTGTAGTAAACCGATCTCCTTCTTTGTAATTGGTTTATCAGAAATGATTTTTTGAACCATATCCTCCAACATGGCTTTTATACGGCTCCCAAAAGCACGATCTGGCGTAATCGTAATTTTTCCATCCGGTTTCGGATGTAAACAACCATCTTCAGTAACCGTATCGCATACGTAAATATTGACAGTGCCGGTTTCAAGTAACGCTTTAACTAAATTATTGGAATGCAGATCCATTAAAGATGGCATGGGCGGATTATAAATGACAGGCGCATCATCGCCTTTTCCATTTTTAGAAATAATAATGGTGCCAGAGAGTGACATCATAAATTCGGCTAATTCATCATCACCACTAAAGAGAGGGTTCTGTTTAAGCGCCCGCCATGTCACATTTCCGCTATCAAACACTCTATTCTTATACTCTGGATCCGCTCGAGCTCGATCCATCGTCGAAGAAAATTGATCACCCATGCCACACTTTTGTTTGGCTTCTGCCCAGTCAGAAAATATATTTTTACTATTTCCAATGTCTTGACAGACCTGATGTTGCACCTCACGTGTTTTAGGCCACATCCCGCCTACTAAACTCTCCGCTGTTTCACAGGAATTAATGTTCGCTTGATTAACCGTATTGGCAATGCCCTGTATTTTAGATAAAACATTCGTAAGTGCAGGTGTAGCCGTTTCAAGGGCAAGCGTAAAGGCATAACTACCTGCACTGTTCATTATTTTTTGAGACATTTCAGTCAGTTTCTCACTGTCTACAAATGTAAAACCTCCTGCGAAAAGATCGATGCCGCTGCAGCCTGACCTATAATTCGGTAACTGCACTTGTGCTAATTGTAAATCAGTGGATGCATTGCGCATAAAAAGACTGCCGCCCGTATAAAATCCCGCTTGTTGTCCATGATAGGCTTGCGGTGCGGTCACATTCGTTGAAAAGCCTAATCCATTAAAATACCCATCTAAATCATCATTTAAGCCCGCAACCGCCACTGGTATAAAACCGCCATAAACCAACACTATGCTTAGGAAACATGACAAGGACGTTTTAATATTCATCTCACACTTCCTCCAATGTGCATCGCAACATCAAGAATATTTTTTCTTAATTCAGCTTCACTCACTAAACCATAGGCGATAGCAACGGCTTGATGTGTATATGGATTAACTAAAAAAAGCGCGGGCTCAACAGTGACATGAAATCGTTCAGACTGTCTTTGATTGATGTATGAGTGTGGAAATTCAGGTAATGAAATCCCATCTGTGGTAATAGGCACAACAACAATGCCATAGGTTTCAGCAAATCGTTTAACAACTGGTGCGAACCGCTTGCAATAAGGGCATGTACTACGGTAGAAGAAAAATAGACCGTTTTTTTTAGCCAATTCCTTAATAATTGACTCTTGGTCGTATTCAGCTTGTAGGTGAGCATCATTTGTCGAGTGAGAAAGCGTGTTTTCAAGTTCATGTTGATTAAGTAAAGCAGCTTCAGCTACTTGAAAACAACTTACATACACCACCCATAAACTTAATAAATAAATTAAACCCGTTTTTATTTTCATGTCAAATTGCCTCCAAAATGCGTCGCTACATCGAGAATACGTTTTTTTAAATCCGCTTCACTCACTAAACCATAGGCGATTGGAACGTTTTGATCAGTATATGGATTCACTGCAAAAAGCGCGGGCGTAACAGTCACATGGAGCCGTTCAGCCTGCCCTTGATTGATATGAGAATTAGGAAATTCGGGAAGTGAAATCCCATCGAGTGTAATCGGCACCACTTTTATGCCATAGGCACTCGCAAATTCTTTAATCAGAGGTGCAAACCGTTTGCAATAAGGAGAAGTACTTCGATAAAAGAAAAATAATCCACTCTTTTTTGCTAATTCGTGAATAACCGATTCTTCCTGTGCTGCTTCTTGATCGTATTCAATTTGTAGACCGGTATTATTGGTCGGGTGAGACAACGTATAATCAAGTTCAGGATGTTTGAGCAAAACAGCTTTCCAATTGTCTTGAACCAAACTTGCACGCATCATAATTTTATTTTGTTCTGCAATAAAATTTCGAATATTTTCTTCAGTAGGTGCCAAATACATTTTCTCCTGTAAGTGATTTATTCTCGCGCGAACCGTATTCATTTGAACTGCTGTTTCATTAACGACCTCATCTTCATCCGGTGACTCTTCGGGCATGTTCAAATTCCAAACTGAATGTGATGTCCCTAAATAGGGTTTTATCTCAGGTAAATCTGCAAAACAGGGGATCACGCCAAACCACAGCAAGAAACACCCCATGATAGTATGAGTAAAAAACTTAACCATGCGGTGTTTTCCCATCAACCCATTGCTGCATTTTTGTATTCAGCCGTTGATTTATATTTTCTTGACTTTCTAAATGGACTTTTTGAGTGATATCAGCATAAAAATCACTGAAATCAATCCTATTCAAATCCAATTTTGAAAATTCATCCGGTGAAAGTCCGCGACAATCAGGATGATTATAATCACCTAATGAAACTTGTAATTGATCGCGCCTACCCTGTTCTTGAATAATGCGCGCAAGTTTGGAGGGAAAAACGCAGTATTTTTTTCTGTGTGAACAAAAACCACCGAGCGGACAGTTATCTTCTCGATCCACATACACACTTAAACCATGCGCTTTAGCTTGCCCTAACTCTTTTGATTCAGGATCACATTGCGCTAAATGAATATCAAAACCCCATCCATTGTCTGAACAGCAATCTGCAAAATTTAAAAAATCTTTATTACAGCTTTTAACAACTCCTGCAAAAATAGGAAATTGTCCGCCAGAGTGCGAGGTATAACTTTTAGCTGCCTCACTGACAGCTGATAATCCTGAAATCGCTTTTTGAAAATCAGGATCCGCTTTCGATTCACCTTTTACACAATCACCCGTCAAACAATAGGTGGTGCCATGACAGATCACACCTGTATCCGTACATTGCTTAACAGGACATTGAAAAGTTTGCGTATACAACGAACAAGTACTTTCCTCTTGCCCTGACGACGTTTCTTTCTTTTGGCAAAGGGATGCAGTTTGCGCGCATCCTTGATCGCGATACCCCTGACAACTTAAAACAGACTCATTTCCCCCGCATTGATAAGTCGATTCCTTCTCCCAACAATCTCGTGACACAGAGATACCTTGTATATCGTGTGTTGCATTGGGTGATACACAATGCTCATTAGTCAGTTTACAACTGGCTATATTGCTTAGCCCCACACATCCATCATTCCAATTATCTGATAGCTCAACTGTTTGGGTCGTCACTCTCACGACGAAATGTATCGTTGTATTTTTAGGATATCGCTCAAGGTTAACATTGAGAATATGACCGCTTAATTCAAAATGCGAAATATAGGGGTATTTATCATAACTTGACATACTAGCGGTACCGCCGTGTAGATCAGTCGGTAGTCGTCCTGATAACGATGCAACGGTGCCGCCTGGTCTAGGCAAATCGACATTCCCTGTTGTCAGGTTAAAAAGAACAGCCGCATAATCCTTCCATCGGTTTGAAATGGAAACACTGAATGGATAATCTACATAAGACGCGCGAGGAATAAGATCAATGGCCAGCGTTTTACTACAATATTGTAGACTGCTTTTAGGTGTCTCTTCACATTCCTTAGTCGTATAAGTCGTCGTACAGCTTGTTTGTTTTATACAGTCTCCAAATTGACCCATCATTAAATCATAAACACCATTGGCCTTATTTTGAATTTGAGTCATTTGAGGGGATGTCGTATCAATCGTGAATTTAGAATGGGTTAGTATACTTTTATCAATGACCGTAGCCGTTTTATCTGTATTTCGTTTTAACTCCGCATCACTGATCATTGCATTCGGGTTGGTTTGATACGACATCTCTTTCGGATTTGCGCTGTAATCTTTAATTACTTCAGCGGGTTTAAAATTTTGCATTTTTGTAAATGCCTGATCATGCAAGGACGTTGCCGTACTCATGCCTTTATCAAAGGCTGCATTAAAATGTGGATCGTCATTGGCATACACCGCGGTGCTGTTTACACTCAACATCCATAAGACCAAAACAATAATCCACGAGACCCTTCCTCCTTTATATTGCATGATGCGCCTCGTGCAATTGTGCCAAGGCTTCTTTTGCAATCAGAGATACACTGTCATCGCGGCTCATTATTTTTGTTAAAGCATATTCCGCAGTCACATCACCATACAGCACATCAAAATCCTCCTCACAAGTCTGATTTGGCAAACACGGATGGGCCGAACTCACAACGAGGGCAGGCACTTTTTCTATATGAAAACGTTCAAATAACGTAGGATCAAGCTGCACCCCGCCATGATTGTTTTGTGATAATTCAGCCATTTTCCGGTAGGTTTCTTTAAATGAATTATGAATCAAACCACGAATCACAACCGGTGCATGGATGATCTCTGCCTCATTCATCCAGCCTTTAATGCTGGCATCTGGCATCGAGAAGGACACAAAAATCAGGATAGGTGCATGAGGAGGGCGCGTATCCGCATACCCATTCAGTGTGATCGATGCGATCAGAATACCTAATAGAAAGTGACGTTTCATGATACGTTGCCCTTAATCAAGTGCCTGCAGGCAGGAGCCCATTTATATTCCTTCGGCACCCCATTCCAAAACATGTCATAAGCACAGGGGTCTTTTGCGTTATACACCGTATGGTTAAAGATCGCTTTCTCACACAGGATAAAGGGGCGATATTTTGCAGCACACGCAGCTTTGCCTCTTTTTTCAAACACCTCCTCTTCATCGAACTCTTTTCTTAAATCCTCATGCATAGCCTTAGAATCTTTTTCAAAGTTGTTTGCAATCATAGCCTTAAATTCTTTATCTGCTTTATCACGCTTCTGCCACTCATCCTCATCAGACTGCTCAGCACGCTTGACGCTCTCCGTAAAATCGCTCTCTGATGCCTCGAGTTTTTGATTCAATGCATCTCTACCTTGAGATATCCTCCTCTCACCCTCTACCATGTGCTGCGCGATATCGGATGCACTCTCATCCACTTCATCATGCGTCTTTTTTAACTGCACTTCCTGATCGTGCGCCATCTTCCCTATGACGTTTTCGAAAGAATAGATATAATTACCCACTATTAACATACGAAAAACGTAAAGCAGCATCACCACTAAAAAAATCCCTATGACCCATTTCTTAGCAGTCACACTGTTTTCTAACGTTGAAAAATCCATGCTAATTCCTCCCGTTGCTTGAGATGGGTTGTGGATCAGTGTCATTGTTCATCAGAGCATGTGCCTCAACAAATGCCTTCTCAAATGCCGCATCGACTTTTTTGTCATTTTCTATAAATCTTTCATGTGTTTTTTCCATGTTTTGATTCTCCGTATCAATCACCTGCGAAATAGCATTACCCGTGTTGTTAAAAGCGCTCGCCATAAAAAGTTCAGAAAACACATTCATTGTAAAAACAATGCAAAACATGCTAAAAATAATTTTCTTCCAGCTTAACTTATTTATAAATTCATCGAGTTTCATACGTTATCTCCTTATTAAAAAATGGATTGAGTCACGCCTTTACTTTTTATGCCTCTTTAAGCCGTCGCACAACAATTTCGTTTACGCCACACCAAGTAACCAAAATCCTCACCCGTAAAAGGAATTTCATGACCTGCCTCCCAAGTCGTGGTGGTGGCGCCAAACGGATGGCATCCCCCACTTCCCACCGTCGGCAAAGGATTCACCATCTGATAACGGTATCTGGATTTCGGTAAAATGGGTAATTGCACGTTATAACAAAGCGCAGGACTGTTTTCAGAGACACTGTCGGTGAGTAGCGGGTCACGATGCAATTTAAAAGCCATGCGTTCTGTCAGCAACAAACTGGCCTGCACGCCGCCTACATGTTCTTGAACACGACCATTTAAAGGATACATGCTCCCCTCAGCGCCTGCGCACCAAAACAAGGCATCTAATGGTTTTAAAATCGATGCGGCTACCGCATCCGCACTGCATGCCGCCTGTGCGATGAGATTGCCGAATAAAAACGCTTCCGGATTTTGTAAAAAACCCCACTCATCATCATTCCATGTGGGATCGAGCTCTGTTAAAAAAGCAATGTCCAAGTCACCTCGTTCGATACAAGCTGCATCTGTCATCAGCTCAAGCCAATACAACAAAGGGTATTTATACCAATGCACATAATAAAAACTGTTATTATGATCTGGACTTGCATCCTCCGTTTCACCTGCTTGAATGGCTGAACCCATCGGGAGTTGCAACCCGCCTAAATTGACCATGCAATACGGTGTGCGCGTCACATCGACAATGGCAATCGGCTCCCAAAACCCAATACTCAAGCCAGGCCGCAGCACCGGTGTGCCGCACGCGCATAAAGGCAAGCTTGGGTTCGCCGTATCAGCAACCGCACCACTTGCAACCGTATTAGATCCAATCGTCATCGGAAACAAACAACTCCAACACACATCCGTGATGGGATTCACAAAGTTGCCATGACAAGTCGTGGCTGCCTCGCAATTCATGAGTAGTGATAGATTGATAAGACAAATCGCAAGACATGATCTTAAACAATTCATGGCACGACCTCCTTAATTTTTAAATGAGTGCCCTCTTGCAGCACCATTGCAGGCACATGCTGTATATGAAAATGCGAGGTCAGCCTTCCTTCTTGATCAAAATAAATCTGTTTTGCAAAATGCTTTTCTTCGGCCTGAATCGAGCCTTGCACTAGAATTAATTTGGTATGACCTGATAATTTCTTATTGGTTGTATCAGCCCATACCACCTGATCGTGGTCATCTGCATCAAAAAATAGCAATGCGTTATGTAATGTTATCCTCTCCAAAGGATTAACACGGGTGCCAGCCTGCACAAACACTGTCCCTTTAAAATCTTTCAAATCATAAGGCACCATAATGGATGGATCAAAATCCCAACTTTTAGCCTCAGTCGTTTTACTGATATTGAATACCGGCTGCGGTCGATCAGCAAACGATGCCACCCTATCGCGAAATTGATTTTGTAGAGCAGTCCATTGGCCGTCTTTTTGCATCACTTCAATTCGCTTTTGAATAAACGTTAATAAATCTGTCTCTTGTATAGGATAGACTTGGCCTAGAACCCCTAAATCAACAGCCAATGCATTGCATGAACAGCATATAAGAAATAAACAAAGCAACACATTGAAAATGAACGCCTTCATGGTGCGCGGATCATTCAGACTTTTCATACCACCTCATTCCCATTCGTTTGATGCGCATTTACCCAACCTTGCATGCGTTGATTGACTACATCCGTATAATCCTGCCCTCCAGCACTCACTGCATCCCTCAACAATAAGACAAGATGTTTTTCTTTAGCTAATTGACGCAATGTCATCTCCAATTGATGAGCAAACGCACGCACATCTTCTTTGACAACATCTGGGGAGTCATTTTTAGCGGATTCAAGCTTAATAAATTGGTTAATGATGCCGGTGATATCGACGGTGCCAAGGGTCGATGAGGATGGATGCATTATATGCATCAGACCCATCACAATCGCACACCCCAGCATCCCATAGAGCAATGCAAATACATTCTGCACTGCATTTTTCATATTAAAATTAAATGTCACGATGGAACCTCCTTGCAACCAGCTCGATTGCCTCTTGCAGCGAATGGCCTTGGGCCTGTAACATCTCAACCGCATTAAATTCTTCCGCTTTAGAAGAATATAAAATACGATGATAGGGATCCAATAAGATTCGGTGAATAGACAATCCCGAAGGCGTTTTTATAACGCACTCTGAATAATCATCTGTTTTCTTAAGGCTTTTATACAAACGTTCTGTAAAGGGATCCATCGACAGCCGTTCAGATTTTTTTATTTGATCTATCGTTTCTGGATTTTGGCCTAAGATGATTTTAATATCTGAATTTTCATAAATTGAAATAGTGGTTTCATTTTTAAAATAATCATTGACGCCTTGCATGCTGGTTATAAAATTCCCCCCATATTTTCGAGCCTGACGGTAGCCTGTACCCACGAATTTTTCAGCGCCTTTGTTGTCTCCACTAAAAAGATCAGGCGCCTCATCGATAATGCATGATTTAGGTTGATCACGTTTGCCCAGATACATGGCCTCACTGATCTGATACATCAGCAATAGAAGAACAAGTTGCTGAAAATCACGTCTTGATTTAAGTTCTTGCAATTCAAGAACCACAAATCGATTATCTAAATCAATATTACATTCACCTTCAAAATAATTGGCATGCATACCATCTCTCGTATAACTATAGAGTAAATGGGACAAGTTTTTACAGATCGGCGATTCATGCTCAGAAAGCCATGTTGAAACCGTTGTAATGGTGGCGCGGTTTCCTTTCTTTTCCCATGCCGCTTTCGCAGCCATTTCTAAAAATGCAATTTCCTCATCCGATGCACTACTGGTCGGATGCGCCATAGCCGCCAATAAAGGCTTTAACATCGTAAGAGAGGTATTAAAATCACGAATAAAGGTAAAAGGATTTAGACAAATTGAATTATCACGCGTAAATTCAATAAAAGTCCCCTTGAGTAATTTACAGGTTTTTTCATAAGAACGACCTACATCGATCACCCACACTCTACCGCCAGAACCCAACATTGAAATAATATATTCTTGTAACAAAACAGACTTACCTTTGCCCGATGCCGCGGAAATGGCAATGTTATAATTCCCTTCTGTATTGTCGAATGGATTAAAAGTCGTAATCTGTCCTCGTCGTCCAAAAAACATCAAACTCGGTGTTTGAGTGCCTTTCCACTCCGCTTGAAGAGGGGCGACATTCATCGCATTAAAAACAGTCATGGTGCGAAGTCGGCCTAAGCGTTTCAGATCAGAGAGCATGCCCTCACTCATCATCATCGGCAGCATGGCCAGCAGTGATTGCAACTGTAAATACACTGTTTTCTTTAACCGCCATCCATTCGATCGGTACAAATCACGTACTTTACGCTCAGCCGCACCAGCCTGTGACGCTTCAGAAAAAAGTACAATTTGATAATACACATGGGCAAGACGATCCCCTTCCGCCAGACGGTGTTGTACAAAACGCCAAGCTTCATATTCTTTACTGACCTCGGGCATCAGCTTTGCAGCTTGTCCTTTTGCCGCTCTTTCTTTGCTGATGGTATTTAGTTGAGTCGTCAACGCTGCTTTATCTGCGTCTATTAACCGTATCGATAAGGACGTGACAAAAGGGCATGGAATTTGTAACGAGGTATTAAATAGTTGCCCAATGGCATCCGTCATTCGCCATTGCACCATGGAATGTGGGTACTCATTCACAGACAACGCGCGCGCCTCCCACCTGCAATCCTCTTTCTCAAATTGGATTCGATCATGCAATACACGAATAAAATAGTCAGGATCACTCATCTGTTGCGATAACGCATCATAAGGATTCCAACTTGAGCGAGTGGGATACACGTTCGATGAGGGATGCAAAATATCTGTAATCACACTAATAAATTCCTCAACAGACAAATGAGCTGATGGCATTTGAATCGATTTAAGCGAGCTTTTAATATCTTCACGCAATGTGATTAATTCACTTTCAAGCACCTGGCCGTCTTTCTTTTCAATGGAAATCGACAGAAATAATCTAAAATCGCGTAAAATAAAGTGACCGTGTGTACTTAAACTTTTATAGGCCCCTTTTTTTAAAAAATCAGTCCGTTTTTTTGCCAGCCATTCAAATAATTCGCCATTACCACTGCGTGCTTGTTCAAAGGCATCCAGTGTTTCACCAATTTTATCGGATCCCCATAGAATAAATTGGATATCGGTATTTTTAGGTAAGACGTCGGTCAAAATGCTGGAGAGAATATTGACTGTTTCCTCCGTTGCACCCAGTAGAGGTGCCACTTCCAACACAAATCCATGGCTCTTTTTATTAAAATAAAGTTGGGTATCGCGATCATACACATCATAAGGTAAAAGGCCCGCAAGCGTTTTATAATGCAGTGCATTGGAAATGATAGGAGGCACCTTGTCCTGTTGCCTCACCCCAAAATCAATTTTATCACCGACTAATTTTGCAAACTGGTTGGCCAATGAGGTTAATTTTTCAATCATGTTTAGTCCTCATCCGAATCAATAGCTTTAACAGGATCGCCAATCCAGTGACCGCCTTGGGTAATAGTAAACACTTCACTGCTCTGATGATAATTGCCTGCCGTATCTTCAAAAGGTGCAATCCAAATACGTTGTACCGATTCACTAAAGCGCAATGGCTCACCGTGTGATAATTTTGTTGTACTTGGATAGGAATCGAATGAAAGCGTGCGAGTATGCAAGGGTGCAGCCTCTAACTTGTCTTGATCAACGTCCCTGATCTCACCTCGATCCACCGCTTGATTGACTTGATCTAAACTTTCACAGCGCACCCCTGCCTTCATGGGACAATCAAAGGATGAATTCATGCTAGAACAACCGCTTAAAAGCGCGATGAGGACAAACAAACTAAATGTCTTGTTTTTGAGACCCAAACAATCCTCTGTTATCTTCATTTCATCTATCACTCTTATTTTACTTATGTCTTGCATCAGCACTCCTTACAATCTCATCAACCTTTAAGTAACTTTTAAACCCAATTCTTTGCTTTTTTCCTGTATGCGCTTCACCATCTCAGGCGACAACGGCAATGTACTTGCATCCGCATTTTGTGAAGGAAAGAGTGTAGGCGTATTTTGAACGCCATTACTCATCATCGCCGTATTGCGATTATTACTATCATGCTTTTTCCCATCCAGAAAAAATCCCTTTACAAACACCACATCCACAATCGAACCCGCACTTAACTGAATAATGGGATGATATTGTTCTGCACGTTGAATGTTATAATCAGCAAGCTTGTCCATCGCTTTACCTGTGCCTTTTGCAGCACCATATTGCAAAATATTAGCCGGATTAACTGTCTGAACAGTGCCCTCTGCCGATATTGAATTCGTCGTATAAGTCTGTGAAAGCCCTTCCGATAACCCAGAAAGTGTGCCTGCCGTAAATGCGCGCTGTAATAAAGCACCTTCGCGCCAGACGGGAACACCACGCACGCCAAACTTACCATCTGCACCAAAGACCCAACCTGCAATGTCCTGATCAACCACTTCGTTATTAGGAAACGTACAGCTGATACTCTCCGCTTTAATACGTCCTCGCTCAGATGAGATATCCCCCACCACCGAGGCCACCACGGTGCAATCTTTTAAATGGCTTTTTTTATGATTCGGTAATGTGCCTTGTTCCGTTAAACGAAATACCATTGTTTCAGGATTGGATTGCGACATGACAGCAGCCGGTGCATCCGAGCCGCCTAACATAACGGCTTGAACATAAGTACCGGATGGCACATAGGTATCCGGATTTTTAATCGGTTGAAGAGTTGCTAACTCAGATTCAGACGGTGAGAGTTCCAATGCATCTTCACGTATCCCAAGATTGGCGGGCGCATTGGCAGCGAAGGGTGCTTGGTTTGGCATCGTCCCCAATGGCGCTGTTGCAACTGTACCTTGATAGTCTTTAGCGCCCGACATGAGTAACCCCGTATTATTAGCCGTTTCAGCGACAGCATTGGGATTTTGTTTTTCTTTCATGTCCTTTTCTAACGCATCAATGCGCTTGACCACCTCATCCACATTGGTTGCATGTGACAGTTGGTTGACTTGTTGTTGCAAACTGTCCGTTTTTTTTGAAGCCTCACCTAATAACTTTTGTGTCCGTTCTAATACGACAGATTCCGCATCCACATGCGTGAGAGGATTTGTGAAATTGGTTTTATCTTGTTTTGCAACCGCCGCATTGTCTGTATGGTCTGCCATTAAATAAACCAGCAGTGAAAGAACAAGTAAAACAGCACCGACAATGAGACCTAACGTAACCCATTGCTTTGATATCACTAATTGAGTTGATTTATTCTCCACGACTGACCACCCTATAAAGCAATGTCTCAGCTCCACACTCCAATGATTCATCTGTTAAAGACAACGCACGCGTATCCTCCACATAAAATTGTCTAGGGTTAAGCCGGACAATCCCTCTCCCTTCATTTTTTATTTTCCAAATTTCGCCCTGTAAATGATTGCCGCGATAAAGTGTCAAAAGCTGCATGGTCAAACAAGGTGAGAGCTTTTTAGATTTGACAGGCGCTAATGAGATCACTGCATACCCTTCCGGTTTAATCTGGTTCTTCATGGCCTGCATAAGATGAATGAGTACGTCAGAATAAGGTGAATTCTTTTCCCAGTGATCTGCAACCAACGCAGCAGGTGATAACGGTTTTAATTCTATGGTCTCAGCAGGTATATTGAGAGGGTTTAATCGCAGGGTATATTGATGACCTTGTTCTGTGGTCAGAAATAAATTAAACGTTCTATGCAGCGCATTTTGGCTTGGCTGAATAAAGATTTCACCTAATCCCTCATCTTTCTTTAAATCATACATCCCATCCATGCCGCGCGTTTTAGAAATCCTGTCACCCAATACAAAAATGCGAGAAGGTTCAGAGGATGAAATTGTCACCAGTACCGTTTGATTGTCTTTGACCGATTTAATCTGCAACGCATCCGCTGTATTAAATCCCATGAGAGACACCAGAAAAATGAGTTGTGATACCTTACGCATGCGGTTTTACCTCATCAAAGGATTTCACAAGCAATCGTCCATCATGATAAATAAATCTCAATTGATATTTAACACGCTCAAGCGGCAATAGAGTGTTCCCAACGGATCCTTGTATATCCCCTGTCACTACACTCGTGAGCGACGTAGCATCCACCTTAATATCAACCGGAAAAAAGGCCATTGAAACATGTTCCTTTGTGAGCTTATCAGCCTCATTCAATAATTGTGCTTTCACATCCGCATAACCATTGGGGTTGACATACCGCAGCAATAAATCGTGTTGCATAGCAATATTGTTCGCTGTCAGGTTAAACCGAAGATCCGCAAAAAAAAGCGTCATTTCAGACAAATACTCTTGCGACACATGGCTTTTGGAGACCCAGAATGTTTTTGTGATATCCGGTGGTACTAGGACAATGCGTTCATGGCCTGATACAATAAAAATTGCAATCGCAAGTAACACATTTAAAATGAGAGACCCACTCGCTAATGCCAAATAGCCATTGCGATGCGAGATAAGATGTTGTAAACGTGCTTTATGAAGTAAATAATTCATCAGGTCTTCCTGTTAATTCTGCTATTTTTTCTATTCCTGCCATTTTTACACTTCTCCCTACCCTAAAATCTCTCTAAAACAAGAACTGGGTGTGGCCTTATATTTTACCAATGGTGGCAAGTGCCAATAAGCAAGGTGCGCAATAAAATAATGACCCTCCTCCCCTTTTATTTTTTTTAATCCCGCAACAAAACAGCACCCTAATACCACACCGGACACAGGTGAATTAAGCAACCAAAAACAGGTTAAAAACGGCACAAAAAAACCAACCAATTCATCCCATGTCCATAAAACCACTTTAAATGGCGCATCCAAATATTTCGGGATATGATATTTATCCATTAGCTGATCCCTGCCACTTTAAATAAAATATTTAAGAAAATAGCAATCCCTACAACACCGCCAAACATCAAAAGGTTCTTCGTTTTAATATAAGCTGCAATGGATACAACCCCTTCAACCAGATATAAGAATTTGCGCCCCGTCCCACCTGGTCCAAGCGTTGTCACTATACTTCCCTCAGTCCCGTCCAATGGGTCTTCACCTGCAAACGCATGCTGGCATAAAAACAAGGCCGCGCTCATTAATACTAATTTAAAAATAAATCCAAATTGCTTTGATGAAAAAAATTGCCACGCTTTCTCATTAAACGTTCCTAACAAGGCTTTCATATTATTTCTCTCCCGAAAAATGTTGGTTAACAGCACTACAACGCTTACAAGGATGATTGACTTCACCACAACTAAAATAGCGAGCTGGATGCACTCGATCACCTGAAACTTGTTGAAAATGTTGATGCAACGGTGCTGCTGATTGAAATGCAGCCTCCTGCTCTTTTGCAGATGGAGTGGACGCACAGCCTGATAAGGCAATTAACATCGTCAAAACAAAAACAAGCTGCAACCTAAAAATCATTTTTAACATATTAAATACCTTGTTTATTGCGGTAAGAATCCCATGTAAAAGAGAGCGCCACCCCTTTCTCTAACAACCTATCCATACAGCTTTCACCGATAATGGACGTTAATGTTGCTCTGTTATGATTGCTAATCACAATGGTGCTACGTTTATTGTTGTAACGTTCGTCAATAACAGAAAATAACAATTCTTTTTCACGATCACTGAATGTGGCTTTACCTTCAGAAAAATTGGCTACATTATCTAAAATTAATAAAGATGCGTTATTATAAAAATCCCGTGTTTTTATATCATCAAATCGAATAGCCCATTCGCTCATTTTTATATTTTTTAAAAATAGATACATGGATTCATAACACACCAAATAGCCCATTTGCATTAACTGCTGATAAATAATCATGGAAAGTAAAGTTTTACCCGTTCCTCTCCCCCCCATAAAAATCATTGAAACACCGCTCTCAACATTGGCTCTAAATGCATCAACAAATTGTTCACTCACCAAACGAATTATTTTTTGATCCTCATAATCGATGTTGAAATCATTAAAATCCAAACCCCGATAACGACAAGGCATGTCTAACAACTTTGCTTTTAGTAATTGAGTATCTTGCATGTGACTCTTTCTCTCCCTGTTGCAGTTATCCACAAATTTGACCTCCCTAGTTATAAGATTCTTTTTATAAGTAACTACAAGCTTCTATATATAGCCCGCTACCGTTACTTCACCTTTCCGCTACCGTTACTTCGTGGATAACTTAAGTTATCCACAGCCTGAACGTCTTTTATTTGGACTGATTTGATATGCGCTTGACTCGGAAAAAGTCTTAACACACTCCTCTCAGGACACAAATTAGCCGTAGGATAAACCAGCCATACTTTTTTTAACGCATCCACAAACTTAGTCTTAAAATTACGCGCGCCTCTACTGTGATCCTGTCCCGCACTCAAATTTTTTTTCATTGCTTTTATTATTTTTATTCCTGTTAATCTTTAAATAAACTTCTGTTCGATGAACAGATACATCGCGAGGCGCCTCGATACCAAGACGTACACTGCCACCATTAGCACTTAATATAATAATTTTTATATCATCACCTATCATGACTGTTTCTAAAAGATTCCTTGAAAGTATCAGCATCGAGTTTCTCCTTGATTTTGTCGGTATGAGTTCCAGTTAAAAATTAACGAAATACTATTTTCAGAAAGCCGACTAAATATCGGCTCACCTAATCTTTTGATGACATCAAGCTTTGCTCGATTGCTTATAATGAGTGTGCAGCATTTTCCATCTTCATAACGCGCGTTAATGACATCAAATAATAATTTTCGATCTATTTCAGATAAAGAACAATCTTTTGTAATCGATTCTGTAATCTCATCTAAAATCAAAAAATCAATATTTTTATAATGATTGATTATGGAGTTATATGCAGATGTTGACGCATATTTCTTTTCTTGTAACAATCTTATAAACTGCGTGGATGATTCGTATTGAACTGAATAGCCTAGTTTTGCAATGGATTGATACATAATAAGAGACAATAAAGTTTTTCCAGTTCCAGGCATCCCAAAAAAATGAAGATTAAAACTTGTAGCTAATCGTACCTCAAATGTTTCAATAAATTTTTCTGCAATATGTTTAATTTTTAATTGAGCTGGATAAGCTGTTTTATAATCAGCAAATATTTTATTGCTGAACCGGACTGGCACCTTAGCAATAGAATCCTGAATTTGAGCATCACGTCTTTTTTCAAACTCCAGTCGTCTTAACTCCTCCTGAAATTGATCGAACTTAACCGTGTCTTGAATTCTGTTTTTCGCTAACTCTTGCCACTGCAATATTCGTGCTTCCATATGATTTCCCTTTGTTAGCCTACCAAATCACCTAACCAATCCAACCCGCCTGAATAATCATTTTTTTCTGATTCAAAGTTATATTCCTCGACGTTTTTTTTTGTTTTTAACTTTTCTGCAGTTGTTTGTAATTTATGCAGAAGATCTTCAACGACTTTTGCAAGATAATTAACACCAAAGCTGCGTGATGTACGTGCAGAAATGATATGAGCCTCAGTGAACACATCTACAGTTGCGCCCAAATCACACAGACGTTGTAATGTTTCAATGGTGTCTGGATAGGTGAAGTGTTTTGCTAAAAAACCTCGTGAGGTCAATACGTCAATGATGTGCTGTACCTTTGCCCTTCTTTCCGCATCTTGAGTTTCAGGGATTTTGTTTTGTTCAATAAAATTTTTACGCGTTTTGGTTGATTGATTTATTTTGTTAGTTGTATTGTTTGTAGTATATGTTATTGCATTGCCTGTTTCGGACGATGGTTGGCCTATTTCGGCGAACCGTCGGCCTGTTTCGGTTGATCGATTGTCCTGTTTCGGCGTATGTATAGAATCAACAGGTTGCGTGCATGATAAATTTTTTTGACCATCCAATGGATAATTTTCCGCTATCCAGTGATTGCAAATAGCTGGGTAAAATTTAAAGTATTTTGTTTTATCAAAACGATAACGTTCATTGGGATTTGTGTGAATGGTGATGACACCAAGTAATTCAAGAAATTGAATTGCCTCATTAATTGCATTCTTACCATAAAAATTTAATGTTCCTGCTATAAATTCTTCCATGCTGAAAAACATATATGCATGTTCATTAAGAGGTCGGCCATCGCCATGTGCTTCGGCTATATTATTCGCTTTATGATAGTACTGATCATTTTTTAACTTCCATTCATGCCAGCTTATAAAAAAAGATAGCAGCAAAGCCGCACAGTGATTACCTTGGCAAAATTGGATTTGCCATTCGTTTATTTGAATGTAACGGTTATTTTCTGGTTGGCGAACGCAAGAAGAATACGTCATAATTCTACCTGTCCATTAATCTTTTTACTAAAAATATCCATACTGCTCCTTATCCAAAACTTCAATAACGAAGGCAGTGACGCTCCACGAACAATTTGATAATTTATCGCTCAAGAGAATCGCCTACATATTGATCTGGCCTTCGAGCTAACAAAGTTATCGCTTAGTTAGCTCAACTAACGCTTATATCTTCTTAATAGAGACGTCATTAGAACTGGAAATAACATCTGATGATCAAAACTATATATGAGTTTATATGCTATGATGCCCGTATATGGTTTTTAAAACAAGCATTATTTTCTCTTATACCCATATATGCGCGATTTGAATGATATTTTTTCTGAATAATAAATGTCTGCAAAAGACAATGATTGCTGAAAAAACCAACTTCGCTTAAGATTGATACTGATCTATTTATTTAAAAGACCAATTTAATCATGATAATATCGCTACACAGTGATCTGGAAAGTCAATCGAACCGATTAAGTAATATTCTTAATCAGTTAATGGCAGCGCATCAACTTGATGGCGTACAATTAAGTAAAAAAATTGGAATACCTACAACAACGATTAACCGGTTAAGAAAAGGCGACCCAGACAACAATCCTACATTACTAACCTTATTACCCGTTGCAAATTTTTTTTCAATAACTGTCAGCCAACTAATTGGGGAAGAAGCTCTTCCTGACAAGTTACCTAGTCGTAATAAATTTTTACGTCTTCCAATTTTATCCTGGGAAGAAGCAATCGTATGGCCGGAGAGTGATAGTGCACCAAGACAAACAATTCTTACAGAAAATGATTATTCTAATAAATCTTTTGCATTAGTAATAGAAGAAGACAATTTAGAAAAATTTTTAAAAGGAACAGTATTGTTATTCGATCCAGTCATTTCACCTATCTCTGAAGATTTTGTTCTATCGTATAAGAAGGGAAATAAAATTCCTTCTTTCAAGCAAATTATCATTGATGATGAACAAATATTTTTAAAATCTTTAATTTTAAGCTCTTCTCTCACTTCTTTCAC
>DHJK01000204.1 GCA_002404295.1 Legionellales bacterium UBA4722 | reverse complement strand
GTCATAAACTATTGCCTTCAAAATTCAATACTTTTATGATTTATTTATTTAAAATTATAAATCCCGTCGCCGATCAGGCTGTGGAAACCCACGCAATGATTTGGTGTAATTTTTACTAAGCGCCATTACTTTAACCAGCTCCCCCATTTCTGATGGAAGCGTGAGTTTTTTAATAGCCTGTGCTTGGTTAATTCCCTCCACCGATGTGGCTTCTTCTTTTTTCTGTGCTATTCCCAGTAAATCACAATGAAGTAAAAAAGCAGCTTGAATAGAGTAGCCTGCTAATGTACAGCCTACATCGCAAGCATTTTCTGCCACCGTCGTAAAGTTGACATGGGCTGTTATATCTTGTGAACCTACTAATTTAAATGGATCATCATGACGTCGATGTTGGTAATAACACATGAGGGTGCCCATTCTGCGTTCAGGGTGATAATACTCTGCTCTGCCATAGCCATAATCAAATAACAAAATGACGCCTTTGTCTAAACAGGCTGTGATTGAATTTATCCAAGCAGGTAGCATCAGATTGACTTCGGAGTCATAGTCTTCAGGTAAAGGTTGTTCTTGTAAAAGCGATTCAACATGCTGAGTTAATTCAGGCGTGGTAGGTTCAGTGAGTAACCAAGCAAATTGATCTTGATCCCACGTAACGCAACGTTCTTTAATGCCTGAGCTGTCAATACGGAAACAATGCACGGGCATTGCATCTAGAACTTCATTTCCAATAATAATTCCATGAATTGTTGTTTTAGGTAAGACATTTAACCATGAAATATGTGTTAATAAATGCGGGCAATGCTGAGTCAGTAATTCATGTTGTCTAGCGCGTAAATCAGCACTGATTTCAAGAATATAATAATGCCGAGGTAAGCTGTTCAACCGTTCTAGTTCAAGTAATACATCTTTGGCAAAAACACCAGAGCCTGCCCCTAACTCTAAAATATCGCCTTGCCCGAGTTCATCTAAAATTTGCTGGCATTGCAATGCTACACATTGTGAAAACAAGGGTGAAATTTCCGGCGCTGTTACAAAATCACCACCTTTACCGAATTTATGTTGCCCGGCAGAGTAATAACCTAGTCCGGGCGCATACAATGCTAATTCCATATAGCGCGCGAAAGAGATAAAGCCACCCGCTAGCTGGATTTCTTGACGAATCACATCTGTCAGCTGGTTGCTGTATGTTTGAGCTAATTGATCAATTGGAAATTTCATGAGCGGATTATAATGCAGTAGAATGAGTTTTACACCTATTGATATATATCCACTGCACCCAAAGATGCGATTTGTCATCCTGAAGTATGATTCGTATAGAATGCATTAACTGTTATGGCTTTTTGAGGCTGCATTATTTGAGCTCGGATCAGGTGTGGTTTTTTCTAGTTTCTCTGCAATGGCATGGAGTGTATTGCTGATATTCTGATATTTCCGTGCTGAGGATGCTCCGGGAGTCAATGCGATCAAGCCGCTAACACTGGCAGCAATAGCAATAAAAAGAGGTGCAACACTCGCCACACTCAGAGCAACTAAAATGCACGTTGCCACCACTAGACTGCGCAATATAGTATGGCTTATTTCCTGCTCGACGTTGGCCCTGACCTCTCTGAGAGAATCGGATGCGTAGCCTAGCATTTTTTTTTGCCACTTCGAGTGTTCCGATTTATTGATATTTAATAATAGTGCATCCAGTTGTTGTAAGATAGAGTTCAACTCTAGTTTAGTATCAGATGTGGCTTTAGTCTCAGCAGTTGGATTAGTAGCTATATATAACATGTCTGAGATATCTTGCAGAATTTGCTGTTCATCTAATGTTGGAAGGATGTCGATATAAGCTTTTCTCTTTCTCTCATCAGATTCTGGAGAGTTATAAATTTCATAAAAATTTCTTTGTATTTGAGCTGTATCGGTATCTGCATGTGCAAGAAGGGCTTGAGGTGCTATGTCTCGCTTCTTGTCATCGATACTTGCGCTCGCTATATCAACATCACGTAACCTATTATCCGCTAATGCTTCAATTTTCTCATTTCTGCTTCTTTTATCTGTGGCTCTCCGTACTACGCTACGATCAATTAACCATTGAAGGATTGAAAGTTTATCCTCTTCAATTGCCTCCCAAGAGGAGTCGCCAGGTATATGATCTGGCTCTATACTATTGATTACATCCCGTAATAAAGAGCATTGACTATCGTCTTTTAGACTATTTAAATCAGGGCAATCCATTTTATCATCGAGATACTCTACCACCTCGAGGGACGAATATTTGACCGCTATAAGAAAAGCATTTTTGTAGCCACTCTGATCATGTGCATCCTTGTTGAGAGTAATTATTTTTTTTAGGAATTCAACATTTGTTCCTGTTCTGACAGCGCACATTAATGGGGTATCTTTGCAGTTTTGTGCCGCGATCTCTTGAATTTCTTTAAAAGAAATGTTGAGGTCTGATAATTTTTCCAATTCCATTGCAATTAGTTCAAGAGAGTCAGATTTGGCTTCTTCAATATGATTCTTAGTGGAGTCAAGAAAATGATTAACGCGTTGGTCACGAAGAGTCTTTTGACGAATTTTTTTGCCTTTTTCTTGATTTAACTGTGTGTTCATATCGTTCCATGATATTTGAAACCCATATATATCTTCTGAGATGGGCTTGATACCTTCCTTATGAAGCCATGTGATAAAGTCTGCGCGTTGTATTGCGTCTTTACTGAGGCGTGTTCCGCTGGGGAGGTTAAGCTGCAATCCTTTTGTTGTAAAAGAAAAGCAGTACTTAATGCTAAACACCTCAAGCTTCTTGTCCAATATTATTTTTTTAAGATAAGATTGATAGATTAATCCATTTAAAAAATTATCTAAGTATTGGGGTAATTCCTTCTCATATAAATCTAATAATCGAAGAATTTCTTTTACCGTTTTTGCTTCGTATCCGA
>DHJK01000164.1:31437-31647 GCA_002404295.1 Legionellales bacterium UBA4722 | reverse complement strand
TGAATTTCTACATAGTCTTGCTTGTAGCTAGGCTAATTATCAAACTATTTTATTAAGTCATGTGAGGATATAGATGTCTGCAGTACAACCACTATTTCTACTATTAGATATTAATCCTCGCGACTTTTTTAGAGAGGAGCTCCTACTGTTTGAAGCCGAGTTGTTTGTACATTTATGCGATGAAATAAATAAAATTATAACGGAAAAAAA
>DHJK01000164.1:352-31292 GCA_002404295.1 Legionellales bacterium UBA4722 | reverse complement strand
AAAAAAATAAGGATTATCTTCAATTTATCAAGGAAAAAATCATGTTAGAAACCAATTTAATTCGTTTTATTATTAACGATATCTTATCTACAAAAGAATACGATCTTTCTGGAATCGCACTTTACACTGATACGCCTGAAGATGTTATTTATGATCTTGCTTGTGGTTGCAATATTAACCCGACTTTTTTATTATCACGAAAAATCATTGAATTACATCGCATGGCTCGACCTAATCTCTATCAAGAAATAGCAAATAAAATTAAGCAAAGATTATTTATTGCTGCTTAATACCCCTGCCTCCAATGGAATGGACTTGCTGAGCTGTTTTTAACCTTAGTTTGACTCATATGCCCGACCATCTTCCAACTTCATAGCAAAAGCGTTACTGCAGATAATTTTATGTAATTTGGCATCAAAAACATACTATTTGACCTCCAAAAGATTTTAGCATCCTATCATACTTTACTGACAAAAAATGGCAGTAGGATTTAAATCATGACTAGAACTGAAAGACTTTTAGCGCTTCTTCAAGCGCTAAGAACCTACCGCTATCCTGTCAGCGGTCAAAGACTTGCCGAACGCATGGAAATCAGCTTGCGCACCTTATATCGAGATATCGCCACTTTACAGGCACAAGGTGCAGATATTGAAGGCGAAGCTGGTATAGGTTACATTTTAAAATCCAGCTTCTTTCTTCCTCCCTTGATGTTCTCCCAAACAGAAATTGAAGCCTTACTTCTTGGAACACAATGGGTCTCTCAATATGGAGATGCACCACTTTCAAAAGCTGCGACCGATGCTTTGAGCAAAATAATAGATGTTCTTCCCAAAAACATAAAAAATGGAATGAATGCTTTTGCCTTAAGAGTGGGTCCACCGATACCAGAATCTTTAGCTAAAGAGAACCTGACAGTTCTGCGTGAAGCTATTCGCAATCAGAAGAAAATTTGTTTGGATTATCGATCGCAGGAAGGAAAATGCTACCAAGAAATCGTATGGCCTTTCACCATTGGCTATTTCACAGACTGCCGCATCCTCGTAGCTTGGTGTGAAAAGCAGCAG
Organism: Legionellales bacterium UBA4722; assembly: GCA_002404295.1. Classification (GTDB taxonomy): domain Bacteria; phylum Pseudomonadota; class Gammaproteobacteria; order DSM-16500; family DSM-16500; genus UBA4722. The sequence goes on along the minus strand of DHJK01000164.1, from coordinate 30,228 downwards.
GACTACCGTCATTTCAATACGTCTAGTATCATTTCTGCAGAAATTCTTAATGATTCTTATCCAGGCTCGCGTGATAGTCTGTTTCGTAAATGGCAAGCATTGCAGCTTGCGAGATGAAAAAATGTAGCTTTAGGCTACATTTTTTTATAAAATATGCTATTCTTTATATAAGAAGCATGATAATCTGCAGCGCACTATTAGGACGGCAAAAAGGAAGTTAAATATGAAAGCCGCGTATAAATTTGCAGATTTTACAAGTGCTTGTGCTATAGGCGTGGAGGCAGTTCATGTTATCAAAGGGGCTACGATAACTGCTAGAAGTGATTTTAATTTAAAAACAAATGGTGAAATTTTAGGGTTTATATCCAACGGTGGCTTAGAAAATCTGGGATATATTAAAACGAAACCTTGGAAAAATGACCCCAAAAGTAGCGGTATAATGGTTGATTCATATAATTTTTATTCGGGTGATACTAAGGGCTATATGGCTTACCTGTATCAACCCGAAACAAAGAAATGGCTTCTTAAATCATTTAAAAAAGACAATCCATCAGGAGTAAAAAATTTACCGTTCAAGGGGCTGAAGCAAATGTTAAAAAGCGAAGGGGGTGTAAAATGAGTAAAGATAATACAGTATGTCCCGCTTGTGGCTCAAAAGATACTCATCGGCATGAAACTATTAGCACCGCTTATGCGACATTAGGGTCTGCCTTCACGTATGCGGATGTCTATTACTTGTGCAACTCCTGCAAAGAAGAAATTGATATTTTTAATGAAACTGATCAAAACTTTCAGGCCGGCGAGAAAGAAGCGCAGAAACAATTTGTTCAACAGGCCATTGAATATATGAGCAACAATGGTGTAGGTATGGCTCTTTTTGAGAGGGTATTTGAGCTACCGACTCGCACACTCGCAAGATGGAAGGAAGGTAATTTTTCTTCAAGCGCGTTATCATTACTTCATGTAGTAATTACTTTTCCTTGGATAATAAAAGTTGCTGAAAAGAAATTTAGCCCTGAATATGCTAATCATGAATTAATTTCTGCAGCAGCCAGCAAATTTGTAGAACAAGCCCATAATTCAATCTCACATTCTAATTTTTCAATCGAAGTAAAGTCGGAAACAACTTTCTTGGCAAAGGTAAGTGCGTATAACGAAAGTGATACAAAGATTTCGCCTAGAGTAACTTATAATGAAACTGCAAGGATAGTAGGCTAATGAAACTTCTAGACGTGTTATTTTGTGATGATGTTAGATTTGAAGCAAACAACAAGTTATCGATAATGGGTCTATATAATGACAGGATGGTATATCCAAAAGCTGCAAAATGGCCGGTCACTTCTAGAATGGCTGTATTGATGAGGTTTAGTGTCGACCAGCATGAGAGAGGTCCGCGGTCTTTTGAATTCAGATGTTTTCTTAAAGAAAAAAATGTTGTGGAAGTGAAAGGAGAGATCCATCCAAATTCTTTGCAAAGTGTTGTGTGCTTAGTGGTTAATGCGGAAGGTATACAGCTTGATACTGGAGAGCTGGGGTATGAAATTTTTATGTATGATGAAAGTAAAGAAGTAATTCTAAATAAAAAAAACAAATGCGCACTAAAAATAATGACGGAATAATTTTCTTAGATTTCTACCTATTTGAGATATGAGAGTTTATCTATGCTCGCACTCTTCCTGAAAGGCTTAATCATTGGCTTTGTAATCGCCGCACCCGTTGGCCCGATCGGCGTTCTTTGCATACAACGCTCTTTACGCGATGGCTTCAAGATTGGCCTGATGACCGGTATAGGTGCAGCATTAGCAGATGGCACCTATGGCCTAATCGCAGGCTTTGGGCTAACTGCGATCTCTTCCATGTTGGTAGCCCATCAATTTTGGGCTCGAATCATTGGCGGTCTATTTTTGCTTTATCTTGGCGTGAAAATATTCTTCGCGCAACCCCGAGCACGATCTACTACTGGCAGCCCAGACAGATCACCTTGGCATGCGTGTGCTACCACTTATTTTTTAACAATAACCAACCCGATGACGATTCTATCCTTTGTCGCCATATTCGCAGGATTGGGAGTGGGAAGTACAAGCATAGACTATACCGATGCTGTTCTTCTAGTTGCAGGTATTACACTGGGATCAGCTAGTTGGTGGCTATTTTTAAGCGGAGGTGTTGCCTATATTTTACATAAACGCGTAAGTCCAACTTTTATGCGAATGATTAATTGGATCTCAGGTGGTATCATTTTAATTTTTGGATTAATTGCATTATCGGTTCTACTATGACACAAAACAGCAATCTTATATGGCCAAATAAAAAAATTACTGAGCTCTTAAAAATAACATTACCTATTATTCAAGCACCCATGGCTGGTGGCGCGACTACTCCTGAATTAGTTGCTGCGGTATCTAATGCTGGAGGATTGGGCTCGCTCGGTGCTGGCTATATGACAGCAGATGAGATTAAAACTACAATAAAAAAAATCAAATCGCTTACCAATAAGCCATTTTCTGTGAATCTTTTTATACCAGAAAAATATCATGCAACTGATGAACAAATTGAACAAGCAAGAAAAAATGTACAAACCTCATGTTCAGAATTAAACTTTCATGTCGAATGTATCAAGCCACCTTATGCGCCGTCATTTGAAGAGCAAATGAACGTTATTGTCGAGGAAGAAGTACCTATTTTCAGTTTTACATTTGGCATTCCACCTAATAACTGGATCGAGATTTTCAAAAAAAATGCCATAATTTTAATGGGAACCGCAACATCATTAGCTGAAGCGAAACTACTGGAAGAAAATAATATTGATATTATCGTTGCGCAAGGTAGCGAAGCAGGCGGTCATCGAGGCACCTTTCTTGGAAAAGCAGAAAATGCACTCACGAGCGTTTCATCATTAGTATCTTTATTAATAGAGCATATTAAAATTCCCGTTATTGCTGCCGGTGGAATTATGAATGCAAAAGGAATTATTGAATTACTAATATTAGGTGCATCTGCGGTACAAATGGGAACCGCATTTTTATGCTGCACTGAATCAGGCATTCATCCACTCTATAAAAAATTATTACTAAGTCTTTCTAAAGATAATACAACCCTAACCCGAGCATTTTCTGGAAAATTAGCACGCGGCATCGCGAATGAATTTATCACTAAAATGCAATCACATGAAAAATATATTCTTGATTATCCAATACAGAATACATTAACCCGCGCCATGCGCCAAACAGCCGCAAAACAGAACAACACTGAATTTATGTCGATGTGGGCTGGACAAGCCGCTTATTTATGCAAAACCCTGCCTGCCGCTCAACTTATTGAAGAGTTAAATCGTGAAGTAATCACATTATTAAAACAGCCTTGACCCCTGCACTATTAAAGATTATTGTAAGCATTCTGTGCCTCAAAGCACTCGTAAAGCGGTAAGCCGTACCCGACAGTTATACGGTTTATAAACGTTAAGGAGCTGCTTTATGGACACTCAATCTCACGCTTCACCCAACCCTATCTATCTTTTAAAAAAAGACCTCAGCCAACAACAGCTATCATCCGCAATTAGTCGCTGTCTTTGTCAAGCAGAAGCATTATCAACCATTGCGACGATTGTTGATGTTGAAATTGTTGGAGTTGATACTTTTAATAATTATCTTTGGACATTGAGCGACATGGTACGAGAAACAAGATGGTTGTATGAATATTTGATAAATAAATATTAAGTGTGTATCCACTAGTTTTAAGATGCCAGAATCCACAAACCAAGAACTCCAGCCAATACATAACGGGCAATGGCTGAATTAGCAGATAAGGACGCAACTGACTAAAATAGGCGAACCGCGCAAGACTCCTGATTTGTGCAAAAGCCGTTTGCACAAATCGTGCATCAGCCCATTGCACAATTTGTTTTACTAGAAAAAAACGTAAATCTCAGTTATTCGGAACTTCCGGATAGCTGAATTGCGATCAAGGCGCAAAAAATTGAACAAAACTTAGTTATTAGGGAATTCCTAATAACTAACGACTAAAGATGCAAGATTTAACTACAACCCAATTGTGCAAGAGCCTCTTGCACTAATTCTGCTACGTAATGTTGTAGAATTTAGGGTAATTGATGATGTCAGTGCGCCACTTATATGCAGCAAAGCAAAAAACAGCATGGTAAACTTAGGTTTAGGTTAAGAAGACTGTAGCTTGTTCGAATACATTTTTAAGTCTGCCAATCAATGTTACTATACAAGAGGCCGTCTCATTACTTAGGCTGAGGATACTATGCGACTTGTTTCAATTAAATACTCTGAAAATGACCACAAACCTAAAGAGTGGAATCTTGATGAGCTAATGCTTGATCAAATTACCTTAATCGTTGGTAGAAATGCTAGCGGAAAAACAAGAACACTTAATATTATTAATAACCTGGCAAGGCTCATTCGTGGAGACTCTAAGCCCACATATACCTCTGCCAATTTCGACGCTCATTTTGACCATGATGGAGATAATTGTTGCTATAAATTATCTATACTAAATGGTAATGTTGTCGAAGAAAAATTTGAATCTAAAGGCCAAGAACTTTTAACCAGAGGACAAGAAGGGATTGGAAAAATATTTGCATCTAAACTTAATAAAATAATTGATTTTCAAACCCCGCCATCTGATATCGCACTAACTTCAAGGCGAGACAATATTCAGCATCCTTTTTTTGAACCTCTCTACGACTGGGCTTCATCCGTTTTTCATTATGCTTTTGGTACGCCCCTAGGAAGAGACATCTTTGGTTTATTTAAAAAAGAAGGCGCTAAATTTGACCCAAGAAATACTGCGTGTGTTGTGCCCATATATAAACATGGCGAAAAAGAATTTGGTGATATTTTTAAAGAAGCAATCAAAGCTGATCTAAGAATTATTGGTTACGATGTTACTGATATTGGACTAGCCGCACCTTCAAAAATAATAGCTACTGACCCGCCATTGGCTGGCGAGCTGATGGGACTTTGGATTCAAGAAAATGGTTTGAAAGGGAAAACTGAACAAGATGATATATCTCAAGGAATGTTTCGCGCACTTTCCTTAATAATACAGCTAAATTACTCAATAATAGCGCTCAAACCAGCATGCATATTAATTGATGATATCGGAGAAGGCCTGGATTTTGAACGCTCTTGCTCTTTAATTAATCTGCTACTAGAAAAGGTCAAAGACACGCACACTCAATTACTTATGACCACAAATGACCGATTTGTAATGAATAATGTTCCGTTGGAAATGTGGACAGTTCTATACAGAGAGGGATCACATTGCAAAATAATTAACGTACACAATGCTAAAGAAAAATTTGAACAATTTCGTTTTACTGGTTTAAATAATTTTGATTTCTTTGCAACAGACTATCTAAACAACAAAAATTAAGTAACTATCCACATGAAGAAAATGGCTATTTTTTTAGAAGGAAAATGCGAACTATTATTTGTAGAGGCAATAATAAAAGCGCTTGCTGATATCAATAAAATCCATATTGAAAAAAAAGAAAGCTCAGGAAGTAAATATAAACGAAATTTTACGGTTATAGAGGCCAACGCAACAAATAATAAAAAAACCACTCATTACTTATTGTTATATAACTGCGGAAGTGACGAGCAAGTCAAGTCTGACATTAAAGATCAATATGCAGGATTAAAAAATGCTGGTCACACGAAGATTATTGGCATACGTGATGTTTACCCTAAAGCTACACTTTCTGAACTACCATTATTACGCTCTGGTCTATTGCAAGGATTTGAAAAAAATGATGAGCCTTCTATTATATTTTGTCTTGGAGTGATGGAGTTTGAAGCATGGCTATTGGCGGAACATACTCATTTTACTCGATTCAATGACAATATCACTCATGAAAAAATACTTAGCGAGCTTAGCATTAATATCTCTGAGTGCGAATATTCAAAAATTTCGCAACCTTCAAAAGTCCTCTCCGATATTTATTGGTTAGAAAAAATCCACTATGATAAAAGTCATGTAACAATGAGTTCAATATTATCCACTATTGATTTTGATCGCCTTAGAACAACTGTTTGTGAAAAATTTGAGGATTTAAAGAATCTTTACTCGACTCTCATAGAGTTTTTTGAATTAAAATAAAAATGGAGTATTTTTTAGCTAGCATTCTAAGCTTTTTAAATAAAATGGAATCAATATAAAACCCCGTTTTTGTGTCTACAAAAACGGGGTTAGATTAAATTCTGCAAGTGAAGAAATGCGATTCTCAATTTTTTTGCCATCCTTGCGAGTATCCTCGCAGTAGACGGCATTATTGAGAATCACATATCGTTCAACTCTATCAATTGACTAACGAACAGAATGCCAATTTCCATCTTGCATCAAGCAAGCTGTTCCATTGCGGTGATGCATTTTCCCATGTTTTGTCGATGTAAAGTAAAATTTGCGACAATTAGGGTTTCCGTTCACTGTAAATAAATCGCTGGTGGGGGTCATAGTGTAAGTCACGCCAGTTTTATGGTTTACCCATTTGGTGGTGTGATTTGTTGGGTTATTTTGAATAACTGTAGAACCTTTTACGCTATCGGTGCTATCCATGGAGTGTCCAATAACACCACCAATGATTGCTCCACCTACTACACTTGCAACAGCACCGACTGGACTTGCACCTACAACAGCAGCTCCCACGCCACCAATAACACCGCCAGTAACCGCACCAACGCCCGTATTTTCCTTTTGGCTATTAGTAGAACAGCCTACAAGTCCTATTGTTGTCAATAAAGCCACGCTCATTATCATCCGTCTCATAACAAATAACCTCCGTCCAAGAAAATGTTTTCAGTAGTAAAACAAACAGTATATAGAATTATGTATGAAAAGATTATTCGGGTTTACCCTAAGTGAGTGTCCAGGAACTGCTTCCATGAATGATTAAGAAGTTATTATGATTTACTTGGATGAGAAGCTAAGTTCATTTCTGCTACGATTGACCCTTATTTTTTTTGTATTATGGCGTCCCAGGGCGGATTCGAACCGCCGACCTGCCCCTTAGGAGGCGCAAAACTTTTAGTTTAGCGTAGTCCGCTAAAGTTCAAAAACTTATTAAAAATAAGTTAGTTACGATATTGTTTTGTTTGATGCTGTCCGTTAGAATGCATCCACATCCGGTGATTATTAGGTACCTAGATGGGCACCAAAAGCAGTCACCCCAAAATCATTACAAGGAACAAGCGTTATGGATAAAAAAAATCCAACTCATAAACCAATTATTCGCAATAGCACAGCTGAATTCCTGATTTTTTCTCAACAGGCAGGGGAAAAAGGCCTTGAAGCGCATTATGAGGATGGATCCATTTGGTTAACTCAAAAATTAATGGCTGAATTATTTGATGTCACCACCTCCGCCGTTAATCAGCACCTTCAAAACATATTTGAATCACAAGAACTTGATCAAAATTCAGTTATTAAGAAATTCTTAATAACTGCCGGCGATGGAAAAAAGTACAATTCTCAACTTTATAATCTCGATGCAATCATATCTGTGGGTTATCGCGTCAACTCTAAACGCGCAACCCAGTTTCGCCAATGGGCAACACAAGTTCTACATCAGTTTGCAATAAAAGGCTATGTGCTGGATAAAAAACGACTGGAGAATGGTAACTTCTTGGGCGAAGACTACTTTGAGCAATTACTTGCTGAAATTCGAGAAATTCGCCTTAGTGAACGTCATTTTTATCAAAAAATTACAGATATCTATGCAACTAGCAGAGATTACAACAAGGATGCACCCACCACGCGCGAATTCTTCGCAAAGGTACAAAATAAACTACACTACGCTATCCATGGCCACACTGCATCCGAACTTGTAGTTAAACGCGCTAACAGCAAACAGCCGCACATGGGATTAACAAGTTGGGAAAACAGCCCAAATGGCAAAATTCTTAAGACAGACATATCCATTGCAAAAAACTATCTATCGGCAGATGAATTAGATTCCCTTGGTCGCATTGTCAACGCCTACCTAGAGTTAGCGGAGGGTCGCGCTAAACGTAAAATACCAATGACCATGGAAGACTGGGCTATACAACTAGACAAGCTTCTCGAGTTAGATGCGCGCGATATACTAAAAGATGCGGGCAAAATTAGCGCCAAAATTGCTAAAGATCACGCCGAAAGTGAGTTTGAAAAATATCGCATTGTTCAAGATCGTCTTTTTGAGTCTGATTTTGACAAAGAGATCAAAGCAATTACAGAGAATATGACCACCAAAGATAAAGGCTAGGAGTGATCAATGAATTGGTCAACAGCCCCATTGATCAACTGTGCAAAAGAGTTTTACACAATTGATTAAGAAAACTAACTGATGAGTAAACTAAGGAGTTGTAATGAATAATCAAGATGATCTCATTAATGTTCATAAAGACATTACGAACATAAGCAATGACAACAAAAGCCACCCCTGGAGACGCTGTTCAATAGGAAAACATTTTGTTAAAGAACATATACTGCAAGGCACTAGAAAAGTACGCGAGTATTGTGCGTTTAATCCTTCTCATAAAGAAGAGCTTTCATACGATGAAATTCAATATATTACTCAAAAATATTTTAATGATTTACCAGGAGCGCCCACTGCAAATAATTTAAAATTTGCTGATGGAGACACCTATAACTGTTTTATTCGAGGATGGACTTATTTTTGGAATAATATACTTAAACCTTCCGACTTATTAGATGCTAATTACATAAAAGCACTGATAGCTACAGAATCAGGTTTTAGGAAGAATCCTCCTGAAAATCCTCATGCACACGGGTTGATGCAGCTATTACATCAATCTTTTATAACTCTTCAAGACACTAAAGGTGAATTACATGATTATCTTATACGAGTACCCTGGGAAAAAATATTAGATCCAAGCACAAATATTTGCATGGGTATTCGTTGGTTATTTCAAAAACGACATTTGCTTGCCGCTAGATTAAAACGAGAAGTGACATGGGAAGAAGCTGTCATTGAATATAAATCCTATTGGAAAGATATAAAGCAGTATGGCGAAATGCCAAAGGGAATAAAGGATCTACGAGAATACTACAAGAAACTATTAGAAGGGTGATCCATGAAGCGTTTCGTGTCTTTATTTATTATAACGCTCATAATTTTTATTAATGTGACTTATGCTATTTCTAACAAAGTTAAGCAAAAATATCCCTACCCTTTAATTACAAAGGATTATGACATTCTAAGTGAAAATGATTTGGGTTCATTTACTTGGGGGCTTCCCCAAAAGCAATTCATCGCAACAGAAGGAACTACTGGTCCGTACAATTATTGGCAATGCTTTCCGCGTGAAAATGTCATGGTAACGCTTTCTGATACCGGCCAATCTTCAGATGAACTAGGATGGAAAAACAACGTTGCATATTTAAAAATTCGAGTGTTTACAGACAAGTACATGGAAAAAAAGACCGACATACAGCATGTTTACGAAATGCGAACTAATTTATCAATTACTGATTATCAAAAAAAATTTAATAAATGGCTTAAATTGATGAAAGGTGAAAAATATGTCTGCTTAGCAGGACATTTCGTTGATCTTGATAAAAAAGTAATGAATGGTAGAACCTGGATAACATATGGCTGGATATTTGAAAAACTAAAAACCAAGAAAGGTTGCGACTCCTATTTTGATAGTTGCACTCCAACTTATGAAAAATATCTTCGAGAAAAAGCAAAAACAATTTAATAACTAAACAACGCCCCATTTCACAATTGCGTAGGAACATTGATCAATGAGTAAACTAACTGCAAAAAAAATTGAAAATGCTTCTCCTCGTGCAAAGGAATATAAGCTTCATGACGGCCGCGGTCTTTTTCTACGCATACGACCAAGCGGCGCAAAAAGCTGGCTCTTCTCATTTAGTTTACCTAGGGATCGTAAGCTAATACGTATGACATTAGGCTCACTCGATAATATTCCGCTCAAAGAAGCGCGTGGGATGCTGCCAGAGCTGCATAAGTTAGTTTCTCAAGGCATTGACCCCAGAAATAGAAGAGCTGCAATACAAACTGAAAATATGCAAGCAGTGACTATGCAAAAACTGTTTGATGACTGGATTGAGTTTTTAAAGTGTTTCATAAACATGGCGTCCCAGGGCGGATTCGAACCGCCGACCGGCCCCTTAGGAGGCGCACGGTATTAAATCCAGTGAACATGGTTGACACTAAATGCAGCCATAAGTAATATCTTATGGACTATAAATATTTTCGCTAGCGAAAAGGAATATATACCGTGCTAACAGTCAAAGATATTGCTCGCAAGTTAAACACTTCTGAGCAACACATACGAAGTTTAATTCGCTCAAATACTCTGGCCGGTACAAGGCTTGGGAGACAATGGGTTGTAGAGCCACATCACTTAGAAACGTTTATAAAAAAAACTAATTTCTACCCAGCGCCGACAGACCATCCAAGGGTTCAGTCAAGCACCCCCAAAATAAAAGCATTAAGTTTATTTTCTGGTGCCATGGGGTTAGACTTGGGACTTGAACAAGCGGGCATTAATGTCATTCTAGCTTGTGAATTTGATAAAGCCTGCCGCAAAACCATTGAAGCCAATCGCCCTAACCTAGCATTACTCGGTGACATTTGGGACTATTCTGCAAATGATATTCGTGAAGCTGCCAGACTCAATAAAACGGATGATATAGATTTGATTGTTGGGGGCCCCCCTTGCCAAGCTTTCAGCACTGCTGGCGCCCGTCTCGGATTCAAAGATGAGCGTGGAAATGTTTTGCTTAAATATATTTCCATAATATTAGAATTAAAACCACGTTATGCTGTCATTGAAAATGTAAGGGGCTTGCTTTCTGCGCCGCTAACACATAGACCACACGCAGAACGTGGGAAAGATAATCCACTCTCAACAAAAGAACTCCCCGGCGGCGCATTGCTACATATTTTAAAAATGCTTAGAAAAGCCGGATATGGCATTTCTTTCAATCTGTACAATGCTGCAAACTTTGGTTCCCCACAGATTAGGGAGCGTGTGGTAATAATCTGCCATAGAGATGGAGAAAAAGTTCCTTATCTAACACCGACACACTCACAGGATGGAAGTTATGATCTTCCAAAATGGCGCACATTTAAAGATGCTGTCTCAGGCCTTGAGAACATTAACCACCAGCATGTTAAATTTCCTGAAAAAAGACTGAAGTACTATCGTATGCTAGAGCCAGGACAATATTGGAAGCATCTCCCAATTGATTTGCAAAAAGAAGCTTTAGGAAAATCGTTCTATGCGGGAGGTGGAAAAACAGGCTTTCTTCGACGATTAGCATGGGACAAACCAGCACCGACATTGGTAACACATCCGGCAATGCCTGCCACTGATCTTTCTCATCCCACTGAAAACAGGCCTCTAAGCATTCAGGAATATAAGCGCATCCAAGAATTTCCCGATGAGTGGATTGTCTATGGCTCTGTAAGTGATCAATACAAACAAATTGGCAATGCTGTTCCCGCCAGCCTCGGAAAAGCAATAGGTAAAGCCATTTTAGATCACATGAATGGTGCAAGCAAAAACCCACCCCATGACTTCAGTTACTCTCGCTATAAGAACACCGATGATATTTCATGGGAAAAAGCGACAAAAGCATTACTCAACAAGGAAAATAATAAAAATTAAAATCGCAGGGATTATTTTTTATCTATATTTTTTGCGCTTAATAAATAGTCTGTTACGAAAACCTTAAACCCATCTTCTGACAAAAGGTGGCGAGTTTCTTCATCTGGAAATGCTCCCCAATTCGTCACTGTTTTGGTTGAAAAACTTCTAAACCATTTCTTTATTTCAGTGCCTGTTCGGATTGCACTACTAGAACTATTTTCTGTAGTATTCCTATTTTTCACCTGCAATAATAACCATGTGTCATCACTGTTTTTTTTGATCATATCGACAGCTTTAATAAAATCCCCCGAACACCATGACCAACCATGAGCCTCTAATGTCATCCCAATATATCTTTCAAGAACTGCGCCAACCATGTTTTCCACAGCCATGGAAAGTTGATGTTCAACTTTAATTCTTTGTGTATCTTCTTCTGAATAATCAAAATAAACTTCTAAGATATAGCTGACGATATTATCTGGTTCTGTGGTAGGTGGTTTTGGGCCATCAATCTTATACCTTGCTCGGAAAAATTTATCCGCAAACCCTGTGTAATAGTCCAATGCTCCAGAATCAGGCCGCGCCCCACGTCGCCAAGACACTCTCTCCGGATATTGATCAACAAATTCCATTATAGTTACAAAAGCTGTTTTATCGCGCTCTGTTCCGCCAAATTTTTTCATAGCTTCTGAGACTGCTTGTTCAATTAGTTCCCTATTCATAATTAACGTTGCTTCCATTAAGATTTTGAGTATCTTATAGACTGAATCAGAATTGGTAAAGAGGTTCTATGGAAGTACCTCTTTTAATCGTTTTTAGTCATTCGTAAGAACATTATTTTGAATCATAAACAGGCAGTTAAGCTGCACTAATTTCCGGGTGCAGCTTAACTGGCTAATTGGATTTAAGCGGTATAAATATCCTGCATAAAATTTTTTTACTTTTTACCGCTCTAATTGAATATTAATGAGCGCCATAGGTGGGCAAGTGTTTCAGAAGACAATGCTTTTTTTGAAGCATGTCGAAATTTATAGGCACAATGCTAATTAATTACTCTATGACATGCTTACATTACTGCACAAAATTTTCTATTTGGCGTCCTATCATTTACTGGTGGAGCAGTAACGTGACTAACTATTTTTTTGTTATGTATCGACAATGCGACAAATGCGCTACGTTGACGTTCTTGGTCAGGGAGCGATTGCACGGGCTGAGAGGAGAGGACTTCTGATGTAGATGAAGAAGACTCTGAAAATGAATGATAGTCTTGCTGCTTTTTTTCTGGATTTGATAATGGTTGATGAGAAGACTGGCTTTCCATATCATGGCAATTTTTTCTTGATGATAACCTTTTTTGATGTGATTTAAAAAAGGAAGGAGCAGCACGTTGACAGACAAGCTCCGTTGCTTTTTGTGTAGCAACACCTGTTATTATAGCGGCTGCTGTTTCAGCCGCGCTGTTATTATAAAGATGGTAGCCATATGAGGCGTGTAATATAATATCGCTTGTTTGTTTTAAAATTTCATTTGTCAGTGGCCATTGACCGCGTTCGCATTTTTTGCTTAGCCAATCCAAAATATTTCTAGTTCCGGTCAGTGTCATGTTAACCGCAAATAAAATAATAATATCTCTTACTGCACTATCCGCAGCCTCTTCCCATGCGGGTGCATAAGGCGCTGCGTTTTTATCCTGGCAATATTGCAGATAAAATTGCATACAAAAAATGCTGGCATAATAAAATACCTGACTGGCTTTCTGCGCTGTACTATCTGAATAGCCTGCTTGAACTGCTGCTGCAAAGGCGGCATGACTCATGGCGCTAATCACTCCTTGCGCTCCAGCACCCTGAATACAGGTTAGCATTTCTTCCCTGACCCATAATCCTTTCATTAAATTATTCTGCATAATTTCAGTTATCAAAGCGGTGCTGGATGCGGCTATTTCAGCTTCAGGTAATATAAATGCAGACACAGGCGTTGACAGAGGAATCACTTCAGTAGATTTAAAATAGGCAAGACTGGATGTTTCCCAATAAATAGAATATGAAGAGCTATTAACCATAGAACGAATCAATAAAACTGTTAATGGTGACAACTTACCAACAAGGTCAGAGTTAAACCCAACAATAAGAGTATCGTCATTTGGCAATACAGCGCCCGAAAAATAGTAATGATTATCATCTTGGGACAACGGTGATATTAAGTTAAATAACCGACTATTGTCTCTGTTGAGTAAATAAGAATCGCTTTTCGATCTGATATCACGTTCATTCAGCTGCAAGTTAGTGTTAGAGGTCTCAGGATTAGTAGCAATAAGTCTATATCCAGATTTTAATCGATATTGCATTGAAGGCATAAGAATAAATGATTTTTTATTTATAATGCATTCAAAACCTCCTTCAAAATTATTAAATTGTGCAGAAAAGTCTAAAGCTTTTTCACAAGAAAACACTTTATTTCCACTATCTATAAAATCGATATGTTGATCTACATCACCAAGTGACCCTATAACACGTCCCACTCCATCGCGTACCAATTTTTGGCAATAAGCTATAGAGAAAAAATGAAGTGTTCCCTCTTTTTCATAAAGTTGTATTGGAAGCAACACAACATCTTTATTACATTCGCTCATATCATATTTAGTTAGTACTTGGTTTTCACCGACGACTTCCCCCAACAATGTTTGTTGATAGAGAGTCCAATACTGAGATTCTTTAGTAGAAAGGTTGTAAAGCAGGCCTTTTGAAGAAGCCGCTAGCCAGCCTGGGCCGTTATACTGATAAGCCTCGCCTGCTAATATATTGAATTGACCTGAAGGTGAATTACTAAAACTTATTGTTGGAAAATCAACTGCAAAATCTGGGTCTGAAATAGCAGCACGGCCACCCATAGAAATATGGTGCGTTTCTTTTGTTTCACCTACGGTACGTACCCACGGCAATTTCAAACCATTAGATAAATATAATGTAGGTTTGAATTTTGAAGGAGTATTATAATTAAGCGCATATCCTTGCACCCCTTGATCTCCTATCAATAAACTGCTTTCGCGATTACTATCCAATGTCATTTGCTCTACATCACAACTTACTTGTGCATCTCGTGTGAACTTGTAGGTATTGAAGCCATACGCGATAACTTTAAATTTTCCTTTGCCAAAAATTAAAGTGTCTTTGTTGTTAGTTGTGCCCCAGATAGTTAATGCGGGATAATGTGCGCTTCCGGGAGCATAGATAGTAACGCCGGTTTGTTGAACGGGGTTGGTGCTTCCTGTAAGCCATTTAGCGATGTAGGTATTTTTATAAGCTTGTTTTGCTTGTTTTGTTTGTTGAGAACCGCAGAGTGGATAGTAAATCGTTTCTATAACTTGATCCCAATAATAAGGATTTTCATTGTAATCTTTCCAAGTGTTAAGCGCATAGCTATAGCCGCTTTTTACAGAAGGAGAATACTCACTATAAACGAGCGGTCCTTCCACTGGATCAAACTGTGCTAACAAATTAGCCATATGGTGCTGATGATAAGAGTATAGCCAAAAATCAGTTTCTTTTGGCGTATCATTTGGATCACATCTATCATCTATACTCTGTAATCCTGCTAAGTTTACCGAAGCGATGATTGAAGGACCAGGATAAGTCAGGTCTGGATAGAGCCTATACCTCTTTCCAATATAAGGATTTAGTCGATTAATAGCGCTGATCGCAGCTTGATAACTAATAATCAGCTTATACTGTTCTGTAACATCTGTAACAATATGGGAATTGCGTGGTAATTGTCCTTTTTGAGCCAAATCAATAATCATATCTTTTGAACCAGGGCTTTCAAAAGTCACTGCTCGCTTCGTATATTTAGCAGCACATAATTCCGCAATGATCGCGCCCAATGAATGCCCCGTAAAATTAATTTCAAAATCAGGAAATTGATGGATCGCTTCTTTAAATACAGCTTCTACAAAAGGCACTGCTTTATTTAAAAATAGAGAGGGAGCATTATTAGAGAATATTTCAATGTCATCTACTACATAATTTTTTGGTTTCAGAGTACCTCTAAAAGCAATAATGATTTTCTTAAGCGACATGCTGATATATGGAAATGCATAGAAATCATCGCTCGATGTTAAAGGAGAAAAATCACCATTGAATTCTTTCCATTCAGATGGAAGATTATTTGTTGGATTGTCATAAAGATTGTTGCTTAATAAAGCGTATATATAATCATTTTGCATTGTCACTATCTCTCACAGAAGTTATTTAACCAATTACCAATAATTTGATACGGCTGTACATTCCGAGCTCTAAAAAAAGCTTATTTTGATAAGGAACAAGACTAGTCACATCATCTTCAACTGATAAATGCCAACGCTCTTCGCCTGTTTTTTCATCTAAAGCATAAACGATATTTTGTCCGCCTACATACAATGTATTATTTATACTGATTGGATCTGTGAAAGGAGCAATTTCTTTATGCCAAAGAAGCTTTCCTGTTTTTGCATCGAGCGCGTAAACTCCCCCGCCAACTGGTGAATAACGGGTTGGATTCGTCATAGCTATTGATTCTTGTACTAAATGTGAAACAAACAATCGGTCTTGATGCAGCGTTATATTTGACAGTCCGCCGTGTTTACTAAACCCAGGCACATCATTTAAATAGCGTTTCCAAATAACTTTACCGGTTTTTTTCTCATAGGCAATAATTCCTACTTTGTCATCGTCTGATAGAAAATCTGCATAAATAGCTTCTTTTCCTATAGTGCCTTGGCTTGATATAGTGTCGACTTTCCACAATAACTGGCCATTTTGCATATTTAATACATAGAGCCCTCCATTGGATACGAAAAGTGCGTGGCCATCTGTTGATATCCCGCCTTGAACAAATCCTCCGCTTTTCCAAAGAATTTTATTCTTTTTTAAATCATATGCGGTCACTCCATCGTAGAGACAAAGATAAGCGATATCATTATAAATCAGCATTCCATTAGAATTGCCGATGCCAAAACCTTTCTGATATAAAAGTTTTCCCGTTTTAGCATTATATTTCATTAAATTAAGCGATTTTTCTTCCTGACCGTATCCGCGACCATCTATTTTGTCCCAATAAATTATTCCATTATAATAAGTGGCTGGATAATGGTATTTCCCACCTATATTTCCAACATCCCAGACCTTTTTTCCATTCGCAGGGTCAAACGCCACTAAAGGATTCATGACAATTAAATTGTCTGCACATATAGGTGCATGTAAGGAAGTTGTAGTTGTTTCCCAAAGTATTTTGGGATGATCCGAAAGTTTTTCATCATAGACCCCCGTACGCTCCGGATTACCTCTGTCGATAACACAACCAGGATTGTTTTTATAATAAGGGTCTTCATTGGCATAAGCCGTCGTTGCAATGCTGCTATAGATACAAACTATGCTAGTCAAAATAAATAGAAAATTAATCTTTTTCATAAGGCTGCTCTCTATATTTCTAATAAATTAATGTGGGACAAAGTGTAATGTACTTATGTTTTATTTAAAAACCATCTTGAGTTCAAGATGGCATGCTAACATAAAATGTATGCTCGGCGACTCTATAGCAACAAATTAGAAATGCTCTCTATTTCACACCGGTAACGTAGTAATTCCCTTTTTCGGAGCAACACCTGCGATTGTGCGGATTAGCAGACTTTAGTTGTAGGTCATTGTTTCAGAGAAAATCAATGTTGCGCATTATGTCTTAAACAAATACGATAGTATGTGAGTGTAGTCCTGAATTTTTTGTAAGATATTGTCCATATAAGTATATTATGCTCATATAATGAGCGCTTCAGAAGCTCTCTAAAAGCCCATTGTATTGTGAGACTCTAAGCAAAATACTTATTCGTTTTCTAATTATACTAAGCGGACAAGGACTGCCCTACAATCAAGATCTGCATGTAAATAAAAGACCCCTAAGCTCTAAAGAGATCGTAACAATTATTTGGATGCCCCCACGGATGCCCCCAGAAAAAAAATAAGATGCCCCGACCAAAAATTATTTTTTAACTAATTGATTAAATTGGCGTCCCAGGGCGGATTCGAACCGCCGACCTGCCCCTTAGGAGGGGGCTGCGCTATCCATCTGTGCCACCGGGACTTGGGGTAAAAGATACGTTAAATAGAAGTAAATTACAAAAATATTTGGGGTATAGGTGAGAAATAAATTTGCAGTGACTGCAGGAGTAAGGATACCTCCGCTCTGGATTGTTTTAAAAAATATTTGGGTGATATAACTCAATTTGCTGTATTGGGCTAACAACGCCCAAGATATGTACCGAGAGTCGGAGTCGAACCGACACAGTGTTGCCACCACCGGATTTTGAGTCCGGCGCGTCTACCAGTTCCGCCATCCCGGCATTTTGAGAGATGCGAGTATAGCAAACTGAAATCTGGCGTCAATTATCATTTTTATGTAATTATTCTGGGGCGGCCACATACGTATCATTCACACAAAGACGCTACCTGTATCCGATAAATCAGCTTTATAAATACACGATCTTTGCGAAGACGCTATTGATCGAGCTCCTTCTCCCGCCCATAAGCGATGATAAAAACGCTATTCTCTAGTGCGGGAGAGGGTCGGGGAGAGGGAAAACCACTGATTTTCCCTCTCCCCGACCCTCTCCCGCAATTAAGGTATGTGTCCTTGTATTATTTAAGGGGCGGGAGAAGGAGCTCGATCAATGGCGTCTTCGTATAAGGCTGTGGACTTATGAAACCGATTCATGGATGGTAGTGCGTCTGACACATCATGGGATGGGATACTGAATAGGTTACATTCAAGTTAAAACATTTCTACCGGATCCACATCCAATGACCACCGCACTCGTTGCTTCATCTTTATTTTTTCAACTTCCGGCAACAATCCTTTCAAAAAACTCTGTAGCATAGGTCGTTGATTAGCCTGCAACAGCAACTGCACTCGATATCGCCCTGCTCGTCTAGGCATAGGCGCAGGCAAAGGACCCAAGAGTTGCAATTCTTTACTCACAGGATTAAACAGCTTTTTAACTTCCTGCAAAAAATTCGTCGCATGCTGAAGCTGATAAGCCTCCGCACGAAATAAAGCAAAATAAGAATACGGCGGCAATGCGGTGACTAATCGTTCTTGCAATATAGTCGTCGCGAACTGTTGATAACTCCCATGAAATAACTGATGCAAAAGCGGATGATCCGGATGATGCGTTTGAATAATAACCTTTCCTTTTTTTTCAACACGACCCGCACGGCCAGCCACTTGCAATAACAATTGACCCATACGCTCCAGCGCACGAAAATCAGCGCTAAAAAAACCGCCATCAGCATCCACTATAGTGACCAAAGTCACATTCGGAAAATGATGCCCTTTCGCTAGCATTTGCGTTCCAATCAAAATCCGATGTTCGCCGGATTGAATTGCTTCTAGCAATGCCTCCATTGATCCTTTACGTTGCGTACTATCACGATCAATACGCGCAATCGAATACTCCGGAAAATTTTTCTGCAAAGCATGTTCGAGCCGCTCAGTGCCCATGCCAACTGGCTGTAATTCTTTTTCACCACACGCTTCACATTGCGTAAACAGTCTCGCTTGCGAATCACAATGATGGCAATGCAGCCGCTGAGTTTGTTTATGATAAGTCATACGCATATCGCAGCGCTTACAAATCGCCATCCAACCACAAGAATGACACATCAGAACTGGCGCAAAACCCCGTCTATTCAGAAATAACATCACTTGCTCACCACGTTGCAAATGCTGCCGTATTTCCTCCAGAATAGATTGCGACAACCCTTCTTCTAATTGTTTATTTCGAATATCTAATACAGAAAATTGCGGTAACTGCGCAGCACCCGCACGATTAGGTAATATCAAATGCGTAAACTTACCTTGTTGTGCTTTATATAAAGTTTCTAACGCTGGTGTCGCTGATCCTAAAACAATCGGAATTTTTTTAAAATGCGCGCGCATGATTGCAAGATCACGCGCATGATATCGAAAATTATCTTGTTGCTTGAAAGAAAGATCATGTTCTTCATCCACCACAATCAATCCCAAATGAGGCAATGATGAAAATATCGCTGACCGTGTTCCAATTAATATTTTAGCCTCACCTGAATGCGCTAAACGCCAGGCATTCAAACGTTCTTTTTCACTTAAGCTCGAATGCAATGCGATCACAGACACAGAAAAACGTTCACGAAAACGTTGAATCGTTTGTGGTGTCAAACCAATTTCGGGTACAAGTACCAACACTTGTTTTTGATCTTTTAAGACCTGCGAAATGGCTTGTAAATAGACTTCCGTTTTGCCACTACCTGTCACCCCATCTAACAGAAAAACGTGAAATGAATCACTTGCCGCCTGAATCGCTGACACAGCAACTTGTTGAGCTGCATTCAGCATCAACGACACACCCTCTTCGCTTGATTTATACCCAACTGGCATCTCTTGAACCAAGCGCTCTACAATCCATTCTTTCTCACTCAATGCACTTGTTATTGTTTTGGAAATACCTTGTAACCGCAGTTGATTCGCCGACAACCCTTCTGGATGCAGCCGGAGATAACTTAAAGCTTCAATTTGTCGAGGCGCACGCACTAGGTGAGCTAAATCAACGTTCTGACCCGCCGTGGTTAAATGCCAATAATTTTCTTGATGAGTCACTAATGACTTACCTTGCCGCAACAAAATCGGCAAAGAATTAACCAACACTTCCCCAAGGGGATGATGGTAATAATCACTAGCCCAAAGACAAAGCTCTAAAATATCATTCGAGATCAGTGAGTTATCATCCACCACAGCAATCACAGACTTTAACTTAGCAACAGGGAAATCAGAATCCGTGACAAATCCCATAAAAATACCGACCAGCTCACGACTACCGAAAGGCACTCGCACCCGCACCCCTATCTGTATACCTTCCCAATCCTCATTTTTTGGCGGAAGATAGTGAAAATAGCGCCGCATAGGCACCGAGAGGGCAATCTGTAAGAGCTTGGTAGGTTTTTTAGCATTCATGGAAAAGTACTGTAAAGCAAATGTGTTAATAAAAATAGTCGTAACTTTGCTATACTAGCCTGACGGCAGATTCTTTTAGATATCTTATTAGGAGTGTAAGAATGTACACATTCAAAAGTGAGGCTGATCTTGATATTGCTTTAGAAAAACTTTGCGAAATGCTTCATGAAAAAGGCGCCCTTGCGGAAGGGGATAAAACCAAAGCCAAAGAGGCAGTCAAAGAAGCACTTAAAGCTACTTACGGTGAAAGTCTTAACAACGTTCCTCAAGATCTATTTACTGATCCTGCCAAACGACAAAACCTAATTGTTGGTTTGATAACCGCTCCTGTAATGGAAAAAATTCCATCTCTAAAATTTGATCTGGTGCTTTTTTTCAAAGCCGAGCTTAAGCCAGAAGAAACTAAAAAACTGTTTAAAGCATTTATGGTTGGGCTCAACAAACTGGAGCCCGATCTCAACAAACGCCATACAGACGAAAATATTGGTAAAGAAGCAGATGCTTTGTTAGACAAACTAGAACAAATAAAACTAAACAAAGGGAAGTCTTTAAAACCAAGTGAGAGTAAATCTGACCGTGATGGATTGGAAGAAACTTTTGAAATGCTTTTTGGGATAACACGATTTGGAGCACCTGTCTATTTAGCCGTGAACAAAGGAAATGTAGCAGGTTATGTAGACAGTTACTCTGCTTCTTCCCTTGGTGGTGGAAGCATACATGACGGCCGTGGCTTTAGTGGAGATAACACAACTGATCCTTATGTTAATGCCATGGCGAAAGAGCGCTTACTCGACATAGGAGGATTAGGCAGTGAAATCTTAAGAGATTTAACAGCTAGCGGTATTCTTCATAAATCGCCAACACCAGCACCCAGATAAAAGGATTCAACAACATGCATCGCGTTCTCGTTGTAGGCGCAGGAAAAATTGGCTCACTCATCGCTGCCTTACTAGCCAATTCTGGTGATTATCAAATTTTCCTCGCCGACATCCATATCGATGCGAGCCAAGCAAAACGTCTCAAAAGTAAAACGCCTCATCTTGATCTTGTGCAACTAGATGCTCAAAATGGCAAAGCTGTTTCTGAATTTTTACGCAAAAACACGATGAATACCATCGTTTCAAGCTTACCGTATTATTGCAATACCGCCATTGCGACAATTGCCAAAGAATTTAATCTAAATTACTTTGATCTAACTGAAGACACTCGCTCCGCAGGCGCCATCAACGAATTAGCACGTACTGTCACTAGCGCTTTTGTACCTCAATGCGGTTTAGCACCCGGCTTTATAAGTATTGTCGCTAATTATTTAATTCAACACTTTCCAAAATTAGATACTGTAAAAATGCGTGTAGGTGCATTACCCATCAATATAAGCAACGCATTGCAATATTCTCTAACTTGGTCTACCGATGGACTTATCAATGAATATGGTAATTTATGTTATGGCTTAGAAGATGGCAAAACAGTTCAACTATTACCCTTAGATGATTTAGAAGAAATTCAGATTGATGGTCTTACTTATGAAGCTTTTAATACATCGGGCGGAATAGGTAGTTTAGCCACGACTTACGCTGATCGTATTAAGCAATTAAATTATAAAACTATTCGCTATCCCGGACATTGTGAAAAAATGCGTTTTTTGATGAATGATCTTAAGCTCAATCAAGATAGAGATACGTTAAAACGCATTTTGGAAAATGTAATTCCCAAAACAGCCCAAGATGTCGTGTTAGTGTATGTTTCAGCGACTGGTTTGCAAGATAATCAGCTCATGGAAGAAAATTTCGTAAGGAAGTTTTACCCTAAAACTCTATACGGCCTTGAATGGTCCGCGATTCAATTAACAACAGCCTCCTCTCTCTGCGCTGTTTTAGATATTGTTGTCAATCAACCAGATAAATTTAACGGATTAGTAAGGCAAGAACAAATCTCACTTGATGCATTGACAAACAACCGATTCGGACATTATTTTTTATAATCAACAATGAGCAATACAGAATGGATATCTTGGAAATATTAAATCTCAGCGCAACTAACTTTGGCGCTTGCTCAGGCGAAGAAACTTGGTCTAATACAAAGAGTGAAGGTAAGTTAATTTCCTATAATCCCGCCACCGAAAAAGCGATTGCTTCTATTTACCAGTGCTCAAAAATGGATTATGAAAATACGATCATCCAAGCTGAAAAAACGTTTTTAACATGGCGAAAAATCCCAGCTCCAAAACGTGGGGAATTAGTGCGTTTAATTGGAGAAGAGTTACGTACACATAAAGATGCTTTAGGCAGCCTTATTTCACTTGAAATGGGAAAGTCTAAACAAGAAGGCGATGGAGAAGTGCAGGAAATGATTGATATGGCAGATTTTGCTGTAGGGCTTTCTCGCATGCTCTATGGTAAAACCATGCACTCTGAACGACCCGAGCACCGAATGTATGAGCAATGGCAGCCGCTGGGTGTTGTAGGCATTATCAGTGCGTTTAATTTTCCAGTCGCAGTATGGGCTTGGAATGCATTTATTGCAGCTATCACGGGCAACACAGTTGTCTGGAAACCATCTCCTAAAACACCATTATGCGCATTGGCTGTGCAACATATCTGTAACAAAGTCATGGCAAATCTAAAACTAACGGGTATTTTTTCTGTATTTATAACTAATGATAATGAGCTTGCTACACACTTTGTCAGTGATACTCGTGTGCCACTTATTTCATTTACAGGTTCAACGACAGTGGGTAGAGAAGTCAGCAAATTAGTGGCGCATCGTTTTGGCAAATCATTATTAGAGTTAAGCGGTAATAATGCGATTATTGTAGATCAAAGTGCTGATTTACGACTCGCTGTTCCTGCCATCGTTTTTGGCGCCATCGGCACTGCGGGTCAGCGTTGCACTACGACGAGGCGCTTGATTGTTCATGAAGATATTTATGATAAATTAATCACGTCACTGATCAGTGCTTATCAAAAAATTACTATTGGCGATCCGCTTGATAAGAAAAATTTATTAGGGCCTCTGATTGATAAAGCTGCTGTTGAACAGTATATAAAAACGCTTGAGGAAATTAAGCAGGCGGGTGGAAAAATTTTATTTGGTGGGCAGGTGCTTAAAGGTTCTGGTTATTATGTTGAACCTACTTTAGTGGAAGCTAAGAACGAATGGGATGTAGTACAGCGTGAAACGTTTGCGCCTATTTTATATATTATGAAATATAAAACGCTAGACCAAGCGATTAATATGCAAAATCATTCGCGTTTTGGTTTATCTTCAGCTTTATTTACCAATCAGTTGCAAAATGCTGAGTCGTTTCTTTCAGTGCATGGAAGTGATTGTGGGATTGCAAATATTAATATTGGCACTTCCGGCGCAGAAATAGGTGGTGCTTTTGGTGGTGAAAAGCAAACAGGCGGCGGCCGTGAAGCCGGTTCTGACGCGTGGCAAGCCTACATGCGACGGCAAACAACGACGATTAATTGGAGCCATGATTTGCCGTTAGCGCAGGGGATAAAGTTTGATATCGAATAAACAACGTCATTGCTGCAAATATTACATAATTCTATGACAAGAATCAAAATCTAACGTGAACATCAGAACTGTCTTCCCGCAAAATTTTCGTCCACAATGTTCGACAAAAAAACGGGGCAATCACGAAAATTTGTGCGGGATCCGGTAGCGACCTCCAGTAATAATGTTATTTTAACCCGCCAACTGTTGCGTAAATAAGCTGATATCAAATGAAGCGCGGTCTACTAAAGGACGTAACCAGACCCCGCACAAATTTTCGTGGTAGATCGGTTTTTTTGTCGAATAACATGGACGAAAATTTTGCGGGGTGACAGCGGTGGTTCATAAAGAACCTTTTTTACCAAAAAATAACCCCTGAAATAATGCAAAAACACTAGGCTGATGATTCCAGTTTTGCATAAAGCGTCTCACTTCTTTCTTAAACGACCTTTTAAAACCAAATGAAGTCACATGCTCACACATCCCATCTAAATCAATTAAAACAGGTTGCTCGCCTGCAATCAAAATATTTGTCATTTTCAAATCTCCGTGCGTTATTTTTAATTTTCCTAAATTACGTAACGTATTAACGACTATTTTAGCTATATGAGCTTCATGAGAATCGCTTTTCGTTCCCTGATTAGAAAAAAACTCTCCTAACGTTTGCCCAGCCACATACTCCATAATAAAATAAGATCTACCTCTCAAACCAAAAAAACGATTCTCAACATAAGCTACAGGTTTTGCAGTAGAAATACCAAACAACCGCAATTTTTGTGACAACCGCCAAGAAGTTTCAGCTCGCGTTGCACGTAAACAACGTCGCAGCCAATGCCAACCATTTTTGATATTATAACGTTTAACGACTAGCGCTCGGCCATCAAGTATGATTTTTGCAACAGTCGCGCTGCGCCCTGTTTTTAAAAAAGAAATGTTCGGCTGTGTGAAAAACTTTTCCGGATCATGAAGCAAATTCAAAAACGCATCCGATTGATACTCACGATCATAACTAATGGATTGATTTAATTTTTTAATCCTTACGAAGCTCGAGCAAGTCCGCATAATTTTCTTCTTATATCGCATCCAACGTTCTTTGTTTTTACTAATAACAGCCGCTGTTAAAAAATCAATGTCCGCTTGCTTAACAATCCAGCCGCGTGATTTCGCATACACTTTAAAAAGCCTGCGCTGTAATTGTTCGGCTCCCACTCCCAACTGCGCGAAAAACAAACCTAGATTATCCATGCTTTTATTTTTATCTAAAATATCGGGGAATTTTTCAATGCCGCCGCCATCTAACGTATAAATTCGCTTATCAGTCGCTAAAAAATTTTTCAAGTGTAAATCACGTTGTAAAATGCCTAAAACATGTTGCGTTGCCAATTCTATAATCACTTTCTTCATCAGCTTTGCAAAGGTATCTGAATCTTTTTGTTCTTGCCAAATTATTTCCAAACTTTTGGCATCGTTGATTTTTTCAAACAAAACAATTTGAATACGTTGATTGGAAGCGCTTCCTTTATACAATATGCGTGGCGTAGGCACATTTGCTTGCATCAAGGCATCAATACCTGCCACATCCCGTTCTAAATGTCGTTTAGCTTTACCACGCCCATAAAATAATTTAGCAACAACTTCTTTGTCGTCCCAAATGCCCAGCGCAACTAGCCTTTTGCCAGGAATAATACGAATCATCTCATGGCAATGCAAACGTTCAGCAGAATCACTCAATTCTAATTGAAAAGGCTTCAGTTTGATGGAATCAGCACGGACTAGCGTCTTCAATGCTAACTCTGGGATAGTAGTATTATTCATGCTCTCTACACAATTGATCGCCACGATTTTTCACCTTATTCCAAAATACATTTTCCATTAATACATCACGTAAAGGTTTATTACGATATTCTTTCATAAAACGCAACCAATCTCTTCTAGTTAACCCTAGATCTTTGCTAGAAAAATACAACCCTGCTAAATCTTTAACAACCCAACGCTGAGGAGTTTTTTTACGTAACCCTGCACGATGCAAATCTATGAGAGAAAGCTTAGGGCCATCACTGACAGGTACGCCTAAATCTAACAAAAAATGACAGATATAAAAATCTCGATGGTTCATGCCATTCAAATGCAAGACGCGTGCAATACGTGCGACTTCTCTAATTATTTTTACTTTATCCATAAAAGCAGGCGGGCATTGCTGCCAATCTTTCGCCAACTCTTCCAAACTTCGAGTGTTAGTTAATTCACGTGTAATAATAAAAGACTGTAATGACGCAGGATTAATACCACGACATCCATATCCTACGACATCAGGCACTTCAATTTTTAATTCTTGCAACTTTTTGATTGCTTCCCATTCATTTTTTGCGCTCACTATAGGGGCACGTAATTGCATGACATTTTTAAAAATTTCTTTCCAGCCTACGCCCTCGTGCTGTTTAATAAAATAAACATGATCACCTATGATGACCCGTTGCGTTCGCCTGCCTTCAAGCGCGCGATAAACTTCACCTTCCAAAGCCATGATCTGATCAAAGCCAGCAGAAGTTTCTGGAAAATAAGACTGAAGTTCAGCTTTCAATAATAACAATGATAATACCTTTCTATAGTTTCAAAGATTCAATATAATCCGCCGCTTTCTCTGGCATGCCATAAATATCTGCTTCTCGAGCAAAAGCCAACGCGTTTTTTTTCCAAGTTGTCTGCTCAGAAGACAATAACATGCGAACAACCGTCTGATTAAATTCTACTTGATTAAAGGGTGAGGAAAGCACCGCACCTGCGCATGCTTTACTAATATATTCTGCATAACCACACACATCTGTCGTTAAAACTGGCAACCCAGAAACTAAAGCTTCTAATAAAACAGTGCCTGTATTTTCGTTATACGCAGGATGCAATAATAAATCAGCCGCTAATAATAAATCCGCGACATCATTACGCCCGCCTAAAAACTTCACCTGACTTGAAATACCCAATTTTTTTGCTTCTCGTTTAAATAACTCAGGATTATCTTCTCCAACCACATAAACATAAGAACGACTCTTTAATTCATCAGGCATTGCGGCGAAAGCTAATAACACACGATCCAAACCCTTAGTTTTAAAGCCTGAGCCTACTAACAATAATAAGAACTCGTTTGCCTGAATAGCTAATTTTTCTCTAACTTTGTTGCGAATTTCAGCCGCATTACTAGGCGCTCTTCGATCTTTTGCAATGCCGGGAGGAAGTAGCTCAAATAACTCCGCGGGTGTTTCATAGAAATGCATAAATTCTGCTTGCTGCGCTTTAGACAATAATAAAATTTTAGTTTTTGCATCAGCCGCAAATACTGCTTTTTCATAAGCGATTAAATGTCGGTACCTCGGCATTAATCGATACCACGCGCCGCGTTGGCGCCTTGCTTTTGCTTGATAGCAAGTATCCGCTGCATAATAAACATCAAGCAAGGGCATTTTGTTAAAACCCACAACCCAATCATAAAGAGCTAGCTTCGATTGGATTTGATTCACAAACTGCTGGGCACGCACATGATTTTGTGCCCCTGACACAGGAATGATATTAATCGAAACACTAGGTTCCAATTCACCTTCCCACGCCATGGTAAACACATCCACTTGATGGCCGCGGCGCACACATTCTTTGGCAATGCGTAAAAAATCACGCTGCAATCCACCAAATGGAAAATACTTAAAAAGACAAAAAGCGAGTTTCATATAACCCAATGAATAGTCGTATTTAAAAAAGACATATTGTACCTGATGATTGGTAATATATCTCTCAAATAATGGCCTCACATGCACAACTATCGACCATAAGTAAGAAATATACCATTTTCCTATTGACGATAGCAGGTTAATTTTGTTATATTTTTGAACACATGTAATCCTTCAACCCATGCACCAACCATTGAGGCCACCTATGAAAAAATTACTTTTTCTAGCAACCACCCTTTTAGCAACCAATTTTGCGATTGCCAATCCAGCACCCGTTACAACAGCAGTCAATCCAACCACAGCAGACACACAAACCGAAGCCG
Organism: Legionellales bacterium UBA4722; assembly: GCA_002404295.1. Lineage (GTDB taxonomy): Bacteria > Pseudomonadota > Gammaproteobacteria > DSM-16500 > DSM-16500 > UBA4722. The sequence goes on along the minus strand of DHJK01000164.1, from coordinate 2,025 downwards.
TTATTATCAACAGTCATCTTAAGGTCATTTCTAAAACAACAAATGAAGAAAACCAAGCATTAAATTACACACTCAATGCTACCTACCCACAAATTGTCGGCACTCCATTATCGCCTGCTGCTGAAAACTTTAATCAACATATCACTAACATGGTTACCACTGAAATTGAACAGTTTAAAAATAGCGTGAAACATGATCTTCCACATATGAAAACTCTGCCTGAAGATGTCAGACATAACACTCTCTCTATTGATTATGATGTCGATGTGATACACCCCAATCCATTATCACTAGTCAGCATACGTTTAAATATTGAAGGCATGCAAGCCGGTCGCGCACACCCCTTCCATGTTTACCGTGTACTGAATTTTGATTTATCTAATAACAAAGAATTAGCGCTTAGCGATTTATTCAAGCCTAAGACAAACTACCTACAATCATTATCAAAATACAGCAGCGAAAAATTAACCGCTTCCTTGAAAGATAAATGGATGATCGCAAGCGGCGCTAAAGCGAATCCTACAAACTACAAAAACTGGAATATTCAAGCAGATTCAATTTTAATCACCTTTGACGAATATCAAGTGGCTCCTTATACCAATGGGCCTCAAGAAGTAGAAATTCCTTTTTCTGAATTAAAAAATATTTTTTCGCCCAACGCACTTATTATATCCGAAGCAAAAGACGCATCAAGCACAGTAGGATAATAATGAATAGCAAAACACAAAACGCACCTAACATTAGCGTTGAAAAGACAAAAGCCATTACGATTATCGGTGCTGGCAATATGGGAACTAGCTTATTAGGTGGGCTGGTTTCTAAACAATACGATCCAACTAAAATCACACTTACTAGTACTTCTGAAGATAAGCTTAAACAAATTGAAAAAAAATTTGGCGTTAAGACAAGCACCAACAACATAACTGCAGTTGCAACAGCAGATATTGTCATTTTTGCGATTAAGCCTCAAATTTTCTCTAAAGTGGCTTTAGAATTAACGGCCACCATACAACAAAAAAAACCGCTCATCATTTCAGTTGCAACCGGCATCACAGAAGCCAGCATTCAACAGTGGCTAGGTGGTGGCATCTCTATTATACGCAGCATGCCAAACACCCCCGTCGTTATTGGTTGTGGTGCAACAGGATTATTCGCGAATCATTATGTTACTCAAAACCAAAAACAGTGGGCTGATTCGATTTTAAGTGCTGCTGGTATTACACTTTGGTTAGATCAAGAAAATTTAATTGATGCAGTGACAGCGCTATCAGGCTCGGGTCCTGCGTATTTTTTCTTAATCATGGAAGCCATGCAGCAAGCGGGTGAAAAATTAGGACTACCCCCAGAAACTGCTCGTATCCTCACATTACAAACCGCTTATGGTGCTGCACGATTGGCACAAGAAAGCAAAAAAACTCTTGTAGAATTACGCACGGCCGTCACATCCCCGGGTGGCACCACAGAACAAGCTATTAAAGTACTTGAAAAAGCTAAGATTCGTGAGATCATGGCGGATACATTGCTCGCTGCACAAAAGCGGGCTGAAGAATTAAGTAAAGAACTAGAATGACAAGCTCACCATCGTCATTGCGAGCGTGAGCGAAGCAACCCAGTCTTTCAACGCTGCTTTGAGCCTCTATGGCTCTAATCAGCTCTGAAAAGACTAGGTTGCT
>DHJK01000164.1:0-163 GCA_002404295.1 Legionellales bacterium UBA4722 | reverse complement strand
CTCACGCTCGCAATGACGGCAGTAGGAGTGAGCTGTTACAAATTAGAGCCTTAAGCTCTATAAAATTGGAGCCCTTGTAATGCCTGGATCATTAAACGACGCTGGATTATTCCTAGTCACAACTTTATTCGACTTATATTTATTTGTATTATGCGGTCGCCTG
>DHJK01000127.1:12999-13464 GCA_002404295.1 Legionellales bacterium UBA4722 | reverse complement strand
ATCTAAAATATTATGTTCTTTAACAATATTCAATTCTAGGTTATGAGAAAACTCAGTTTCATTTGATGGAATAATCAAATTCTCCCAATTATGATTTTCATGTAATTGATATCGTGATTCTTGGTAATTTTCAGAAAAACCATCTAACGATATTTTTTTAGATTTAAAAATACCTAATGAAATCGCTGAATAAATAATTTGTTTCAATATGCTTCGTGGTTCCTCGTATGTAAAATTATTTATATACCCTTGATAATTGATAATTATATGTAATGAATATTCCGCATTTAATACAGTTAACAATCCACTTCGTTGTTTTCTTTTAAACGAAAAAGTAATATTACTAGTTATTTCACGCTCATATGCAGTATTTAAAACTACGTTATCTAAAGAATAATCTATGAAATAAGATTTCGGAAATGAATTTATGTAGCTATTAATGTCATTTTTAATATCATTAATTTC
>DHJK01000127.1:11908-12902 GCA_002404295.1 Legionellales bacterium UBA4722 | reverse complement strand
TTCTGCAAGTACAGTAATTTTTTCAGGCTGAATCACTGCTACTTTTTTTCAATGAAATTCTTTACGTAAAATATTAGAACCTCTGAAAGATTGCCTTCGCTCATAAAAGAAGAGAATTTTTTTGAGTTATCTTTATAATATTGCTGTGAATATAAAATTATAGATCGAAAAGGTAATAAATTTTCATCTAACTTCTCTAAAAAAATGTCATGTAATAATTTTTCTATTTTGTTAGACTGGATGGTCATGAATTATCCTCAATTAAATCTATCGGAACTAGTGCAATTAATGAAATGATCCTTTCGAAAATAAAAATATCTTCAGACGGTTAACATTTCCAAGCCGCCACCTCCTCCCATCTCCTGTTTTTTAAAAAACCATACTTCATATTAATTACTTCTTTATTGCCATAATTACGATAAACAAAAGACCCATCACAAACGTAAAAATTTGGCTGATAGCAAAACCACGAGTCCATGTTTCAAAAACTAAGGATTTAATGTTACCAGAGTCAATATTCCCAATAAGTTTTAACAATGTAAGAATGCCTGTAATGATGGAGATACCCATAAAGACCCAAGCCCATTTCTCCCAAGCTCCAATACGAATCTTTTTACTCTGTGCAAATGTAGCAGTAAAAGTTATAAATGATGCAGACAGACCAATTAGCAAAATTATTGTTTGAACAGCAATTTCAACAGCTAAATGCTTATCTAACATTACTATTAAAACCTCTTTTTTTCTTCTTATTAGGCGTCTTAGGCGTCGGGTTTTCGCAGATTGGCCAGATAGGACATATTCCAACAATAGCACTTTGTATTTCACTTGATGCTACCGACCCAAATACGGATTGTGATTTAAATATATCTAGCTGCTTTGTTGACAATAAATAATCCCAAGGTTTGTCAGATTGATTTGCTTTATCAAGTTGCTTAATAATTATTGCGGATGATAGTTGGTTTTTAATATGTAAATTTTGTATTAAAAAATAGAT
>DHJK01000127.1:0-11856 GCA_002404295.1 Legionellales bacterium UBA4722 | reverse complement strand
TTCCTATTTATCAGCTCTTTCTTTTCTGGCAAAGAAAAATTATGGGCGTTCGAGAGTGATTTTTTTGAAATGGCTAAAACATAATCGCGAGTTTACTTTGGAAAGCCAGAATCAATAAGCTTGTTATCGAGGTAATGTAATATCTCAGACATGTCATTAATCGATGTTTTTTGAATAGCTTCAGATGTATTATGTACCTGAAGTTGATCAGCATAAACGACATTGTAAAAAAGATATAAAACTAAAATAAGCAGATTAGCTCTTAATCCTTTCAAAAAAATCTCCTTTCTTTTCTTTAAGGGCAATAAAATTGATATCTTATTATAAATCAGATTTATCGCTATTAATCACGATATCTTGCGGCTGAATCCAGGAAACTTCTCCATTCTTAAGCTCACATACAGGATTGCCCGCTTGTTTATGACGAAGCAATGCATCATTTACTGCTTTTTGAAGGATCTGCTTCATTTTTTCAGGATCATTCATAATGCGCATGATTCTGTCTTCATCATTTTGAGAATTCATTAAATTTCTCCGTGAGACCATGCCAAATTGGCTGATTAGAAATAGTGATGCTATTGTTTACTTTTATAGCAATCTGTATTGGGTTGCTTGCTTTACTATTATCGTACATTTGCCAAGAATCTGCCAATGGTTCATATAAATTAAAGAAATTTTTTAAACCCGACGTATATCTACGGCGAATAGTTTCTTCTGGTACATTGTGCCCTCCCATTTTGACTCTTTCTGCAACACGCGAGACTGCTAGGTCTGGGCTTTCTAGCAATAAAAAAGTTAGATGGAAAAAATAGCCCTTCTCTCTGAGTTTAGCAATCCATGGAGCAAAGGTACGGCTGGCAAGAGTTGTTTCGAATGCAAAATTTTCATTGTTATTCGCTAGATGATGTATGCGTTCTAGCATGGCTTTGCCTGCTTGGATAGCAGCCTTTTCTGGAGCAAAGGCACTTAATCCTGCAGCAATTGTATCTGCATTAACAAAGTGGTCTATTTGTAATGCTTTATCCAATAAAACAGGTGCGGTCGTTGTTTTTCCAGCACCATTGGGACCCGCAATAATAATAACTTGTGGCATTCATGTTCTCTTTATGCTGTGATCATGGCCTGCATCTGTTTTAGTTGACCTTCAAGCTGCATTTTCTCTTGCATCAACTCCCAGTTTTGGCTCGATAATAATTTAGTCTGAGCTTGGAAATCTAGTAAGGTTTGTTTGATATCAGCGATCTGTTGATTCAAGGTTTTATTATCGCTCTGTAAGGAAATAGTTTCAGCATATTTATTTTCTAATTTTTGTTCAGTTACTTTGCATTGTTGTTGCCAGTGCTTGCTGGTGTGCTGTAGTTCAATGGTTTCTTTATTCAAATGTTCAACCTTTTCAGTGAGCGTCTTCGCAGAATGAATGGATTGCTCATATTGCTTTTCTAATTCAGCATGTGAATGAGTTAATAGGTTGAATTGCTGCTTCATTTCAGCATGCTTTGCTTTTTGAATGACGGATTCCTCTTTAAGATTTTTTATTTCAAACATCAGTTGCTGTTTTTCTCGCTCGAACTGCTGCTGGTCCAGGGTTCTTTGTTCTCTAGCGGATTCGCGATAATGTTCTAGGTTGGCTTGCGTTTGAAGATGTAATCGATGCAGCTCCTCTACCCTGCTTTGCTTTTCTTGCAGTTGCGTTAATTGGCTATCTGATTTGTCATGCAGCGATTGATTTTCTTTGTGGGCAAATTCGAGCGCTTGTTCTACTGTTAACTTTTGAGTTGCAAGCGATGTCTTTTCTTGCTGCCACTGGTTAAATAAGGTTTGCCAGCGTTGATTGTTGCTGCGGTATTTTTCAAGCTCTACTTTAAGCTCGGCTATTTCTTGATTGTAGTTGGTTTCAATAGGCTCAAACCGCTGTAGCGATTGTGTTAGGACGCCTTCCCAGAGACCTTTCATTAAGGAGACGAGTGTCTCAGGTAATTGAGCACTTGCTGCTAATTTACCAGTCGATGCTTCCATCTCTCGCCATTGGCGCAGATACTTATTAATAGTACCGATGCTGCCTGTGCCGAGATGAGCGCGGATGTTTTCGATGGTGATGTTCTTGCCCTGCCCTTTCAATTCATGAGTGGCTGCGACGATATCTTGATAAGTGACTCCGGGACGTGACATATTAATTCCTTTTGTATTATTACATTATTCAGAGTATACCGTATCTGTATAAATCATCAACGCTTAATATCTAATATATTAAATCTATAGATAAGCATCATTATCTATAGTAATAATAAATAACCTCTGCTATCCTATTAAGAAATCAATACAATTAAGGATTAACAAGGATGATATCAGGTGAGACAGAAACAGAAGACAACCAAACTTCTTTGGAATTAGTCACTCCAATACGTAATGAGACAGCAATAACAAACTGGGTGTCTAATCCTTACCTCGCAGCTAGCACCAGTGCTAATACACGTAAAGCATATTGTCATGATATCCACCATTATGAAAATTGGGGTGGGAAACTACCAGCAACCCCTGAATATATAGTGCGCTATTTAGAAGCATTTGCATCTTTAAAAAACCCACGAACACTTGCAAGAAGACTTATTGCATTAAGACACTGGCATACTTATCAAGGATTCCCTGATCCTACAACCCATGTCATTGTTAAAAAAACATTGTCTGGCATCATCCGACTTCATGGAAAGCCAAAAGAAAAAGCGCCACCATTAACGACAGATGATTTAGAGCGAATCGTGATAGCACTTACTCAAAAAAGCACTCTCATGGCGCTGCGCGATAACGCTTTATTACAAATTGGGTTTTTTGGAGGATTGCGGCGTAGTGAAATAATCGCAATTCAAGTTCAACATATAGAATGGAAGCCAGAAGGGATAGAAATTTTATTGCCACAATCTAAGACAGATCAAATACATGAAGGGCAATACTGCGCGATACCTTATGGTAACGATAGATTGTGTCCTATTAAAGCGCTCAAACAATGGCTAGAAATGGCACACATAACGACAGGCGTTGTGTTTAGGCGTATCTTGCATCAGAGAGCAGTCACTGAGAGTGCGCTGACACCCTTGACTGTTAATCATGTTATCAAGCGGTGCGCACGCATGGCTAATCTCACATATGCAAATAAAATTAGCTCACATAGTTTACGTCGCGGTCTAGCAACCAGCGCTGCTCGAGCTAATACACCTATTCATGTTATTATGCGCGCAGGACGTTGGAAGCAGGTTAATACCGTGATGGAATATATTGAAGCAAATCTTCGATTTACGGAGAATGCTGCGATTCATATCTTAAAGGAATTTACAGAAACTATTTAAGAAGTAAAATAATGCGTAATGATCTTACGGTCCAGTATAACTGTTACTTTTCTTCTCGCACGAAACGCTGTATATCTGCTATTGTTCCCATTAATTGCGCTGGGAAAATAATCGTTGAATTTTTTTCAACAGCGATTTCAGCTAGTGTTTGCAAATTTCGGAGCTGCAGAGCAATAGGATGAGCCATCATGATATCAGCCGTATCTGCTAATTTTTGCGCGGATAAAAACTCACCTTCTGCAGAAATAATTTTGGCGCGTTTTTCCCGCTCAGCTTCAGCTTGCTTTGCGATAGCGCGTTGCATATTGTCAGGTAATTCAATATCTTTAATTTCAACGCTGCTCACCACGACGCCCCAGACTTCAGTATATCCATCGAGAATTTTAGTAATTTCTGCATTGATGGTCACGCGCTCAGAAAGAATTTCATCAAGTTGAAATTTTCCTACAATATTGCGAAGAGAAGTTTGTGCTATTTGATCAATAGCTGAATATACATCCTGAATGGCGATAATGCTTTTAACAGCATCTACAATTTTAAAATAAGCCACAGCTGAAATATCAACAGATACATTATCTTTAGTGATAATTTTTTGTGGTGGAATGGGTAAGGTGACAATTCGTAAATCTACTTTTCTCACCCAGTCAATAAAGGGTATGACTAAATTTAATCCTGGATCTCGAACGCTTACTATCTTACCAAATCGGAATACCACTCCTTTTTCATATTGCTGAACAATTCGTAGACCAAAAAAGATTAATATGATGGTAATCGATGCGAGAACGATTAATAATGTCATTTGATTCTCCTGAAAAAAACTTTTTCAATCTAATTTATTAAGAAGTTTTAATCTACCAATAATAATAGCAATGATTGTGACAGAAAAACCAGCTAAAATAAATATAAATCCAATGCCTCTACCCGCCCCTACGCCTACTTTTCAAACCATTGCTTTAGTTTTTTCGATACCTATTCAATTAAAATTACATTTTTCTTGGACCGCTGCTTTTTGCCAAAGATAACACATATAATGCCTAGTAAAATAAACATAATAGACAGGACTAATGAGAATGTAACTGGCTCCTTTAGAATGAGAATAGAAGAAATGACGCCGCAGACTGGTACACCTAATAGACTGAGTGATGTAGTGATAGGAGGCAGTTCCTTGCTCATCACAACGCCACCCCAGTACCCAAAAGCTGTTGCTATTATGCCACTATATAAAAGTGCCCATACTAATGAATGGTTCCAAATGATGTGGGGATGAGGTTGTTTAAGCACAGCAAGCAATATCACGGGAATGGTGCCTACTAATAATTGCCAGGAAATTAATTGTAAAGGTGAATGAGGCCAGTGCATGTATCTAGCGCAAAGCATGCTAATGGCCCAGCTTAACGATGCTAGCAATAACACACCATTACCTATAAGTGTTTGTTGGTTTGACCAGTCGATCGTAGAAGGATTAAAAAGAACAGCAATACCTGCTATACCAAAAATAAAACCTAACCATTTAATCCAGCTCGCGTTTTCATGAAAAAAGAATACGCTAATAGGAACGACCCATAGTGGTGTTGTATAAACTAATATCGATGAACGACTTGCAGCGACATGAGATAATCCTATATTGATGCATGTCATGAATAAACCGATTTGCAATAGACCTATCACCAAAATTATTTTTAAATCTTTTTTAGATGGCCAAATAAATTTTCGCAGTATGATAACCATACTAAACATCGCGATAGTGCCGATACTTAATCGTGCCGCAGAAAACCATAATGGGGGCATATACTGTAGGGCAATTTTACTAACGGGCCAATTAAATCCCCATGTAAAAATGAGTAATACAAATGATAAGTATAGTTTAAAGTCTAGCTGACCTTTTTCTGGCATTATATAAGCTTCCTCGAGTGAATTTTAGCTGATTATACAGTTAAAAATTTCAAAATAGCATCAACTACTTTTTGAGGTTGCTCAATAGGACTTACATGGCCATTCGGAACAACAGCAATTTGTGTATCATTGCCTATCTCTTGTTGCACTTCTTTTGCTCCTGATAAAGGGGCAATAATATCTTCAGCGCCTGCAATGGTGAGCGTTGGGATATTAATTTCATGCAGCCAGGATTTTGAGTCGAAATATTTTAATGCTTCGAATTGACGTTCGTATCCCACTAAAGATTGAGGATAGGGATTATTATNNATTATTTAAATCCATTTAATAACTCCTTTTTGGCTAGAAGCTATGACATAGTTATACTAAATATAACGTTTATTGCAGAATAAAACTACTGAAGATTAGTCTAACCCTATGCAAAATGCCTTGATTTTCTATAAATTTATCTCTAGAAAATCAAGGCCGTTGCAAATATTAACTCAATAGCGTAGATCTCGTAACTTAGCTTGCCTGAAGAGTTTTTCTTCTTGATGTATTAACTGAAAATTTAGCCTTCATTGCTGTAATATGTGCTCCAAGTTGCATCGGATTACTGAAATCATCTTCAGAGATAGAGCCAACTAATTTACAAAATTGACCAACGAATGATTTCTCATAATCCTTTTTACCTTTGTTCTTTTCTAGCCTAGCATCAGCTATTTTCTTTAATTCCTTTAATTTCACGGTAGCCACAGTAGCAGTTGATGCTTTTTGTTCATGCATTTTGTTAATATTTATAGGAGGTGATTTGGGAGATTTATTAAATGTTATAGCACTATTTCTCCTTACAGGTTGTTCTTCGACATTTGCAAGATTTTTAATCATCTTTTCTATGACGCTAGGAACATGAACAGTTTTATCTTTGTTATTTTCGCTAACAAGAATTGTTTTACCGCCTATAAGTTGATTAGCATGCTGGCTCCATAGCGCATGATCTCCAATTATTTCGGTGAGTGATTGATAAAGCCCTATCTGCATACTTGCTAAAAATTCATCTTCAAAACGTTTGGTATCTTTTTTTAAATCCTCTAGAAATTGATAACTAAGTTCTTCAATTTTTGATTTGTCGAGCTGCGTTAATTCTAGAGTAGACAATCCTGAGAGTTGTTTTTTTCTTTCGGATATCTTTTCATCAATAGTGCGTTGTAATGTCTCGAGCTCTACATTAAATTTTTCTAATGCCCTAGCAAATACAACCACCTCTTTTGCATCATTTGCTTTAGCTGATTGTAATTTATCAGCAATCGTTTGTTTCATCTGACCCAGGCAATAAATAAATTGATCATTATCCGTAGCGATTTTTAAAGCGGCAACTTTAGCAGAATCCACTTTAGATTCAGTTTTATTTAATTGACCTAACTTCTCTTGCTCCATTTTTCTTAAATTCTTAGCTTCAAGTAAACTTCTATACAGCGGAAGTCTTCCGTGAGTTAGCAAGTAATTCTCAAGTGCAAATATTCTTGTATTTGTGTCTGAAATAAATCTTTCAACATCAAATTTATCAGAGACTGTATCACGGTGATTCGTAGTTACGTCTCTTACTCTTATATTTAGATGATCTACTAATTGAGCGTTGATAGCAGCGATTTGCGCATCAAATTCTTTTATTATTTGATCGCTATAATCAATTGAGTTTGTGCTTTTTTCATCTAGCAGTGCTTGTAATTCTTTCAAACGGATAACCAGAGAATCTTTTTCAGCGCCAACTAATTCTTTTTCATTCTTTGCGCTAGATGTAACACTAGTTACTAATTTATATAAAGATTTCATTATTCAATCCTCTCGTTTTGTTGCTTGTTATGCCTTGTTTATTAAGGCGTCTTTATCAATCAATAGGTTGATTGTGGGCATCTATTGTACGCCAAATCATTATTTATATGCAAATAGCCTTTTTATCGACCAGATTCTTTAAGGATTATTTTTAGATAAAAACGATAAAAATCAATGTCTTGTTAACTAATCACGCTGTAAAAGGTACCTACTAGAAACTTATACTGCGTCATTCCCGCCTTCGCGGGAATGACTTTTATTTTATAAAAGATGAATCAATCTAATTGGTACTACCGGTAGGTAATTGATCCTCTTTGTGTAACTCATTACCCGTATTAGCATCTATAATATAAGTCATTATTGAGACTTTATCAGCTGATTGACACGCATAAGAAACATAATAGGCAAGCACTGCTTTGTTAGAAGATTCCCCATCAAAATAAATAATTTTTTTTACATTTAAATTGGTGGGTGCTGAATATTTTTCTAATATGGTTTTTGTTATATCCTTAATAGAAATTAAACTATTGACATCAGGGACATCTTGTTCAATTCCATCAAGTATGAATCCCGATAAAATAGTATTTTCTGATATAGAGCCAGAATAAATAATCTGTAGACCCCAAACTGGTATTTCGCGGTAGTACTGATTATAGCGTACATGGCTTTGCCCGCGACTATCAACATATCCTCCAGCTAATTGAAAAGTATTCACTGTGTCTTTATGATCACTTAAATCTTGCGCTAAATGAATATTTTTTGGCAGCGTCGATGTGTGATGTGTTCGTAATGTTTGAATAAGTGAAAACTTTTTTAATAGAACTGCGTTACTAGTTAGATTTCCTGAAAGAGGCACTAGCTGTGCAGCATATGTCACTGCCAATGGAGATAAACAAGCAACTAGTATCAATCCTTGTAATAATTTTTTTAATTTGACTGCTGTCATTTTTCATCTCTCTAGTTGTAAAGAATTTATTCCACATGTTAAACACGTGGAATAAATTTAGGGTTTATATTAACACTCACCCACTCAAGATAAATTAGGGCATCTTACTCCAACTTGGTTAAAGGCATTTGTAACATCAGTGCCAGAGTAACCTCTCGCAATTGCTGCAGCACGTACACCACAAGCACCATTATTGTAATCTGTAATAGCCGTCCAATAATTCATATTAGCATCAAGCATAACCTGATATGCTTTTTCAACTGTCCAGCCTGTTGTTGTGCTTAATAAATAGAACGCTTTGTTGTATACCCCGCTTGAAAAATGAGGATTCATTCCAGGTCTAAAATTAGCAGCCTGATCAATTGAATTTCCATCTACAGTTGGATTACTCAAGGAGCGCGTTGGTTTATTAGCTTTGTTAATACTTTTACCTGTAGTCCAATCCTTACCATCCCAATACCAGGTAAATCCAATATTACGGAGATAACTATTGAAGGCCATACCTGTCATATCAGAAAAAGCTTCATTCATTCCACCTGATTGGCCTGAATAGGTTAAATTTGAGAATTGATCAGTTACTAAATGCCCAAACTCATGTGATACGACATCGCCTTCAGTTAAAGGAGAAAATAATGTTGCACCATTACCAAATACCATTTGCTGTGGACCTTGTATTCCAGAAGATCTCATGCAATGTGGACCACACGCAAATGCATTATCGTAATTACCTATGTGAGTATATATCCGCAGTGGTAACTGAGTGCCAATGGGTGCTTTAAGCTGGTATTGCTTTTGAAGCATATTAATCGTATGTCTAACAAAATAAGTGACATCATTAACCGGCGATATACCATCATTAACAGGTGCATAGCCGTTATCATTTAAATTGGGCGACGAACAATAATAAGCGAAAGGTACAAGTTGATGGCTTTTTTCATCAGCAGCAGATACTGGCAATCCAAAACCTAGCTGCATAGATGGCACATTTTTTAAATTAATGACACTAAACATAGGATTTGAAATCATACATATTCCATTACCTACATCTTTAACGGGAAGCGGTCCTAATTGATTTAGACCAGGAACCGCATTACCAAACTGATATTGTCCTGGATGAGTTCCTGGCCTGTCTACTGAGACACCACCCAGACCCAAGCCATTTGTAATATTAGGTAATGCATTCCACTTTTCTAATATATTTCCCGTAGTTGCATCAATAATATAAGAGGGTAAGGTTTGTCCGTCCGCAGTAGGCAACATATAGGATGCATGATATGCAAGAATTGCTTTTGAAGACATATCTTTATTAAAATAAATAATTTTTTGTACATGGACGGGCGAGGGATCGGTAACTCCATTATCTTTTAACGCAATTTGTTTTGCTTCATCAACATTTATTTTTCCATTCAAGTCTTGAATATCTTCCTCAATACCTTTGATTAATGATCCTGTCACTTCCGTATCTGATTTTGAAAGATGATAAATAACTTGTGATTGCCAAACAGGTAACTGTTTGTAAAATTGATTATATCGTACGTGACTTGTTTTAGCCTCGTCGACATTGCCTACTTCAAATTGAAAGGTTTGAGCATTATTTTTTTTAGGGCCATAATTGGGTGCAAATTGCATTCTTTTTACAGGTGATGCTGGCTCGCCCACTGTAAATTTCGCTAGTGATGGAGAATAATCTTCAGCACTTCCCCATAGTATCTCTTGTTGTGCCGCATAAGTTACTGCGCATGGTGATAAGCATACTCCTAATGCAACACCTTGCAACAACTTCTTAAATTTCTTTGACTTCATAATTCATCTCCCTGTGAATGTAATGTGTCCTTGAACCGCAGAATTACTCTAACTGATTTTTTGTTAAAATCAAAGCCTTTGAATTACTGCGTAAATAATAGTGGTTTGAAAATCCCCATATTGTATTTAAAAAACAGGGTGTCTTCAAAAAACATATGTTATAGATCAGTTAAATAAATTTGCGTTACAACCGATTTAAATGTTACCTTTTGTATATAATCTGAATACAAGAATTAGGAAGCATAGTAATGCATCAAAGTCTCCCATTAGTCACTACACTTGCTGGAGCACTTGGCGTAGCTTTGTTGCTGGGCTTTCTAGCTGCACGCCTTAAACTTCCCGTCATACTGGGCTACTTAGTGACAGGTATTCTCATTGGGCCACACACACCTGGTTTTGTTGCAAATGCTCAAATGGCCAAAGAACTTGCTGAAATTGGAGTGATGCTACTTATGTTTGGTGTAGGGCTTCATTTTTCTCTGAGCGATTTAATGACAGTACGTAAAGTTGCATTACCGGGCGCAGTGCTACAAATCATTGTAGCAACTGCGTTGGGCACATGGTTAGCAACAAGTTGGGGCTGGGCTCTTGGCGCTTCATTAATATTTGGCTTATCGCTGTCTGTTGCAAGTACTGTAGTACTGTTACGCGCTATAGAAGTACAACATGATGGACTAGAATCGACGAGTGGACGTATTGCAGTTGGTTGGCTCATAGTCGAAGATCTTGCTATGGTTATTGTCATTGTATTACTTCCACCCTTAGCTGGGTGGCTTAATGGTAAAGGTGTGGATGCAAATTTAGGCGAGGCACTAGGTTTAACATTCATAAAAATGTCTGCTTTTATCGCCTTCATGATAATAGTTGGGCGTAAAATATTTCCCAAAATTCTTTGGCACATTACTCGCACTGGTTCGCGTGAACTTTTTACACTCTGCGTTATTGCTACGGCGATTTCAGTCGCATTTATCTCATCAAAATTATTTGGTGTTTCTTTTGCACTCGGCGCATTTTTTGCTGGCATGATGATGCGTGAATCACCGCTCAGTCACCGCGCAGCAGAAGAATCATTACCGTTACGAGAGGCTTTTGCTGTTCTGTTCTTTGTTTCAGTTGGAATGCTATTTGACCCTAGTGTTTTAATTAATCACCCTATTCAGGTGCTTGCTGTAGTGAGTGTTATTATTATTGGAAAATCGCTTGCAGCCGCTGTTCTAGTTTTATGCTTTCGTTATCCACTCAATACAGCATTATTAATATCGGCAGGCCTTGCTCAAATTGGTGAGTTTTCATTTATTCTTGCAGCACTTGGTGTAGAGTTAGGTCTCCTGCCAATAGCAGGACAAAATTTAATTTTAGCGGGAGCATTTATTTCAATTACGCTTAATCCATTACTCTTTAAATTGGTTAACCCATTTCAAAAATGGCTAACTTCAAAGTCAGCTTTTGCTAAAAAGTTACAACAGTCTGCCAATCCGCTACCCGCATTAAAAATGATATCTGATGAAAAATATCTTTCCAGCAGCGTTGTTTTAGTTGGGCGCGGCCAAGTTGAAAAGAAAATCAGTAGAACACTTTTTAACAATGGAATACCCTATATAGTATCAGAAATAAATCATGCGGATTTTAAACAAACAAGTGCAATAAAAAAGAGAGCATCCATCAAAAATGAACCTGCAGATACATTATTTCAATCTCATGTATCTCGTGCCAGCATGTTACTCATCGCGATTCCAGGTATACTTTTTGTTCGCCATCTGATCAAAACGGCGCGGGCGGTGAATCCGAATATAGAAATTCTAGTTTGCTCTTACGATGCAGAAGAAGTAACTTTAATATCTAGTGAATCAGTAGAAAAAGTTTTTTATAGTGAACACGAGCTATCTAAAAATGTAAGTACTCACATACTAAATCGATATGGCATGTTAAAGTAACCCGAATTACCATTTATTTTTTTAACCATATAAGATAACTGACTATGTCCTTTACCATTGATGAAAATATAAAAAGAAATATAAAAAAAAATATTTATGCTAAAACTCAAGTAGCTAAGATTATATT
>DHJK01000142.1:27900-28050 GCA_002404295.1 Legionellales bacterium UBA4722 | reverse complement strand
GCTGCTTGCCTGGGTACGCGCTGATTACTTTAACCCTGTAACACGCTTTGTTATTAAGCTCACAGATCCAGTCATTACACGACTACGTCGTATCTTACCTAATCGACGCAATCTAGAAACATCTACTCTAGTTTTTATTTTATTCTTAGA
>DHJK01000142.1:24275-27723 GCA_002404295.1 Legionellales bacterium UBA4722 | reverse complement strand
TATTTTATTCTTAGAAATAACTAAATTATTATTAATTAAGCATGCTATTCGACTCTACGCCTAGCGTAGCTGCTTTATTATTTCTAACCTTGGCAACTACACTTAAGCTAATACTCAGCACTTTTTTCTATGCCATTCTTTTTCATGCAATTTTAAGCTGGATTCAACCCGGTTACTCACCTGTAAGCCAAATACTTTCTCAACTCAGCTCGCCTATATTACGTCCATTACAACGCGCGATTCCGCCAGTTGCGGGTTTTGATCTTACCCCTCTTTTCGCATTGATTATTTTGCAATTTGCAATGATCCTGCTATGAGCAACAGTATTGTTTTCGCAAGCAATAATGCAGGAAAAATTTTTGAGCTAGAAACATTGCTACAACCCTTTAACGTAAAAATTGTTCCACAAGCTACTTTAGGGGTTAATGAAATTCCTGAAACAGCTTCCACTTTTGTAGAAAACGCCCTAATAAAAGCGCGTCATGCCTGTCAAATAACCGGATTACCTGCTATTGCTGATGATTCTGGTTTGCAAGTCAATGCATTACATGGAGCTCCGGGTATTTACTCCGCGCGTTTCGCAGGGGAAAAAGCAACATCTCAAGATAATATCAACAAATTATTGTCAGAATTAATAAACGTTCCCCCTGACAAACGTCAAGCACGTTTTTATTGCGTTTTGGTTTATATGAAACATGCAAATGACCCCACACCACTCATATGCGAAGGCATTTGGGAGGGTCTTATTTTACAAAAATCATTAGGTACTAGTGGGTTTGGTTATGATCCGATTTTCTGGGATCCTATTAAAAATGCTGGCGCTGCGCAATTATCTATTATAGAAAAAAACCAATGCAGTCATCGAGGATATGCTTTAAAGTTACTGATCGACAAATTACAGAATAATCTCATATGCCAGCTTTAACAGTCACAAATCTGACAAAAATTTATTCGCGAGGCGTAATAGCTCTCGATAATATTAATCTCACCGTCGCAGAAGGTGATTTTTTTGCCTTACTTGGACCCAATGGCGCGGGTAAATCGACTACCATTGGTATTTTATCTTCGCTTATTAATAAAACGTCAGGCACTGTCTCTGTTTTTAATTTTAATATTGATACTGATTTTGAAAAAGCCAAGTCCTGCATTGGTATAGTCCCACAAGAAATTAATTTTAACCCTTTTGAAAAAGTACTTGAAAACATCATTAATCAAGCTGGCTATTATGGTATTTCACGCAAAATTGCCACACCCAACGCTGAAATATATCTAAAAAAATTAGAACTCTGGGGGAAGCGCAATCACCGTGTTATGCATTTGTCTGGCGGAATGAAAAGACGTCTGATGATTGTGCGCGCGCTCATTAATAAACCAAGATTACTTATTCTTGATGAGCCCACGGCGGGTGTGGATATTGAATTGAGACATACACTATGGGAATTTCTCACCGAGCTCAATCAACAAGGCACGACCATTATTTTAACTACGCACTATCTAGAAGAAGCAGAAAATTTATGCAGAAATATCGCAATCATTGACCACGGAAGAATAATTGAAAATGCGTCCACTAAAACATTAATCAATCGTTTACCTGTAAAAACATTTATTCTTGAGATGACCAATCCACTTCAACAGCTACCAAAGCTTGATCATTTTACTTTTCATCAGCTTGATAACTCATCTATTGAAGTTGAACTATTCAAAGGCCAATCGCTTAATGATTTATTTACTGTACTTAACAATCAGCAAATACAAATCAGCAATGTGCATAACAAAACCAATAGACTTGAAGAATTATTTATCCGTTTAATCGCTGAAAATAAGGATAAATCTGCATGAATATAACAATTACAAAAAACAGAATTGCTCTCTATACCATTTTACGTAAAGAAGTAGTACGCTTTGTTCGAATTTGGTCGCAAACTCTTTTGCCACCTGCGATTACTGTCACATTATATTTCATAATTTTTGGAAAATTGATCGGCTCACAATTACGAGATATCCATGGCGTTTCCTATATGCAATATATCGTTCCTGGATTAACCATGATGTCAATCATGACAAACGCTTATGCCAATACCTCATCTTCATTTTTTGGCGCAAAATTCAGTAAAAGCATTGAAGAAATGTTAGTTTCGTCCATGCCAAGCTATATTATTCTGCTCGGTTATATGTTTGGAGGCATGCTACGCGGATTATTAGTGGGAATTGTAGTTATACTGACCTCTCTTTTTTTTGTACCGATGCATATTCATAACTTAGGGATTATCATTTCAATGGCGCTCTTGGCATCTATGCTATTTTCAGTAGGCGGCCTTATTAATGCAATCTTTGCCAAACGCTTTGACGATGTGGCTTTTATCCCAACCTTCGTCCTCACTCCTCTCACTTACTTGGGCGGCGTTTTTTTCTCTATCACCCAACTCCCTCTTTCATGGCAAAAATTAGCCTTTTTAAATCCTATATTAAATATCGTTGATACATTTAGATATGGAATATTAGGCATATCTGATGTTAATATCTATGTCAGCTTTGCGCTGGTTTGTTTTTTATTTACCGCTCTTTTTGCATGGTGCTTATTTTTACTACAGAAAGGTGTGGGGCTCAGAAGTTAAACATGCTATCGTTAGCCCTTTCATTTTTGGATATTACCCTATGAAAAACCATGATAACTTATTTTCAATCAAGACTATTCTTCCACATATCGCTCTAATTGCTCTCATCATTGGTGGTTACTATTATTTATCTGCTAACGATCTGTTTCCTCAATGGATTGACTATGTTTATTATGGCGGAAAAGCGTTCATTGCACTGATTATTATCTTAGGCTCAGCACGCTCTGGCATGATGCCTATCTTGGCACTGACAGCTGGGCTATTAATTTTATTTACATCTCAAGTATATGATATTACCCTTATCTTGCCCGCAGATGTATGGGAAATTTTGGTTATGGCATTTCTTGGTTTAATAATTACAATTTTGGTTAAGTGGTAAACTTACAAGGAAGGGCATCAATGATAAAACAGATTATCGCAATTATTTTATTTAGTGTATTAATCACTATCGGTATGCCTTATGCACAACAAGGATTGCAATACATTATTTCAGCTCATGACTGGATTTCTGATCTACTCACTCAAGTATTCTCGGGCGGCCAAGCAGGAAACATCATCCGAAACACTATTACACTTTTAGCTATTCCAGTACTCATTGCACTTGTGCCTGCGCTTATCTATTGGATAGTCAAACGTAGCTGGTTTCCGTACTTTGCAGAAATTATATGGGTGATATTGCTGATTGAATCATCGGCGTTGGCTATTTTATATAAAGCTAGCACAACCTGATAGCAACCTCACACCACTGCCGTCATTGCGAACGAAGTGAAGCAATCCAGCTCGAAAGCAAGACTTCAGAAAGCTGATCTAAGGTACTAAGCTTTGCTTTCGAG
>DHJK01000142.1:0-24207 GCA_002404295.1 Legionellales bacterium UBA4722 | reverse complement strand
CGCTTCGCTCGCAATGACGATGGTGGAAGCAGTAACACTTGATAAGAACAATCAAACCCAATAAGCCACTTTCACCATCACTTTTGACACCAAAGACATAAGCTTTTTAACAGGTCCAGGCAACACCGATGCCCCTGCTTTCATGGCATCATCTCGATGCAGCGCCTCATCCAATTGCATTTGCTGTAAAATTTTATAGCTTCTTTTATCTTGCCGAGGCAGAAGCATTAAATGCTTCTCTAGATGTCGCACAACCTGATTTTCCGTTTCAGCCAAAAAGCCCAAACTCCATCGATCTCCAACTAATCCTGCAGCAAAGCCTATACTCAAAGACCCCAAATACCATAATAAATTTAAATAACTAGCATGACTACCCAGCTCATTAATGCGTAACATGCACCATGCCAAATGATCACCTTCTTCAATCGCAGCCTGATCCATTTTTTCCTTCACGACACCTGAGCGAGAAACCATGCCCTGCCCATGATAGAGCGCCTGAGCACACACTTCACCAGAATGATTAATGCGCATAAGCGCTGCAGAGTATTGACGTTGCTCGCCAGTCATCACAGGCTCGGCTTCACAAGCGCCGGGATATGCTCTTCCTGTTGTTCTTGGATTGTCGAAAACAGCTCGCAGTGCTTGGTCTAGGCCCAAGCACATTTGATCAAATATAGAATAATGACGATAAGCTCTCATAACTATCTTAACCTGAGTTTTCTTATATGGCTGACATGATGCTGATTTTTCTCGACTGACCATTTTTCCTTAAAATTACACCATTTTTACTAATGCTGGCCACTACAGAATTATCCGGTGTAAGCACATCACCTACAATCACATTATACAATTTACCCTGAAAACCAATCACCGCGTTCCATTTACCCAACTGCATAGATACAGAAATAACAGTGTACTGGGCCTGAGATGATGTAATAGTTGTTACCTCTGTAACACTGCCTTGCATTGCTGGATTTGTTAACTTGTTTGCATAAGCTCCTGCCGGCACTTCTTGCAATACAGGCTTAGTTAACAAATCACTGATATTTTTCTCCGCGGTCACTGTTGCCAATTTCGCTGTCGCAATCGCTTGATTAGTTTCAGCAATCGCGCGTTGTATTTTCAGATCTTCTAAATCATTTATTTTACCTATGTATTTTTGTTCGCTCACTTGCTGCTGCTGCAAAAACTGTGGATCAGTCATCACTTGTGCCTGTCTTAACTCAGCTTGCGGTTCAGGTTGGCTATTATTAACAGCAGTAGTGGGGACATTCCTCATTGGAGAAGACGCCGTTCCTGCATTTTTAGCACTTGGAGTGGCAACAGGTGGCGTTACTGCAGGTGGAGCACTACTCCCACCACCCATTAATCCAATCACTTGCCATATAACGACAAGAATGATGACAACTACAGCTCCCATCATTGCCTTTTGTTTTAAGGGCATACCTGAGTTCGCTTGTTTTTCTAGGGCCATAAATTAATTTCCTAATGCTGTTAGAACTATTGAACCCGACAAACTCCCATTTGAAACTGTCATATCCACTTTCGATAACACAAGCGGTAACATTCTTAATTCTTGCCCTACAATATTAAGCGTTGTAGGAGAAATATTAGTAAAGCTGATCGTTATCTGTGTTTCAATATATTTTCCCTGATCACTATAAGCGCTTATTGCAACAGGATTCCCCGAAAGGACAAATGACAATCTGTCTATTAAATTTGCAACAACATGATCCAATTTATAGATCGTTGTAGGAATAGGCCTGTTTCCTGATACCAAGGCCGCAGTTAAATAAAAACCATCAGGCTTTATCCCCACTTTTATATTATTCTTAGCTGCCCAGCCATAAAGCAGATTGGTCCTGCCTCCCATAGATTTTACTGATGTAATATAACCTTTATTATCTGCTGCAGAGTACGAAAGCGTAGCCGGATACCATCCAGGAATAGTAAACAGTAAAGCGATATCATTTACAATAACATGAATTTGAGCGGCAGGATTGGGTGAGGTAAGTTTGTTAATATAAGCTTGATAAGGATTCACTGCATTAACAAAAGCCTGAGGAAGAGTTATTTCTTTTTGATGCGTCTTTATATACATCCACCCCATCCATATAAGCCCCAACGTCAGCGCAATCAAGCTAATTTGTTTTATAGGAAGAACGCCAATACCTTGTGTTTTTAGTACCGCATCTACTAACTGCAACTGAAAAGCTTTTACAACAGGCAAGGTTGGAAATGCCGGCTTATCTAAAACTGTAAATGATTTGACTGAATTAGCATCAAATGAAAATTTACCTTCTTCAGGTGTTTGACTAACAGGAACATCACCATAAAGATAAATATCAAACTGATTTTCCTGGGTTTGAAAAATAACAAGCTCTTCCGAAATGCTGTCAATAGGAAAACTGCCATCAAGATACACGCTGCCTGATTTAACAATAACTAAAACTGCTTCCGATGTATTAGGAATAACTTCGCAGTAAATCAAATCTCGTGGGCGTTTAAAATAATCCCATACTGTTTCACCTAACAAAGCACCAGGGTCAGGCGAAAATGCAATTTCATATTGATTCACGCCTTTCTTTTGTAATGCAATATATTCGCCATAATTGCTGGCAAGCAGTAAAACTTCTCTCTTTAAAAGGCTTGGTTTTTTTACACTCAACACATCACGATAGGATGGAATAATAAAACGTACGCCATCTTCTCGTGTAATGTACGACATCAGGCAATTCCATGCAGAATGATTGGCGTAACCAGAATAATGGTTTCCGTTGTGTTTTCAACTGCAGCCTTGCCCCCCAACTCTTGAGATTGAAATAATTGCATCGCATTTGCTTGATTGCCAACCTGCTTAAACCCAGAAAGAATCAAGGTGTCGCCAGTTGCAATCACACTACGTTGGTTAAATTGCTTTTGTGTTACGTTCGGCACCTGAATAACAGGTGCTGTATTACCAGAAGCAGGCGCAGCACCGGAAGTAGAAGAAAGTGTTTGAATACCATTATTAGTTGATAAATCAGCATTCACTTGCAGAAATACTTTATCTCCCAAAATTTTAGGCAAGATGTACAGTGTCAAACCTGTCACAACAGTGCCTGGTGTTATTTGCGTTGTAATGGAAGCACCACCTGATTGTGAGCCAGATAATGAGGTTGTTTGCACACTAGCCAGATAGCCTGCCTGAGTCACAATACGAATCACCGAGACTTGATTGTTCAAACAAACAACACGTGGCTCTGTCACAAGAGACACTTTTCCTTGCTGGGTTAGCGAATTTATTAAAGCAGTAACACCTGTACTCGAGTTACGAAAATTACTAGTGCCAACGATAGGCAAACCAGGAGTACCACCCCCAATCGGCGTAGTCGTAGCAAAAGGATTAAGCGTACTAAGACTAATAGGCGTCCCATAATTTGCATTTAATTGGAATTGTTGTCCTAGCGAAACTTTGACTGCCTGCCAATCGATCCCGTAATTAAATGCATTGCTAAGATTAACATCTAAGACCTGAACTTTAACCAAGACTTGTTTAGCCAAGTTGTTGTTCATGTTTGCAATATATTTACTAATAAGGTCTATATTTGTGGGTCTATCGCGCACTGTTACCGATGTTGTTGATTCTGACACCATGACCGTACCATCAGGGGACAGCAGCTGTTTCACTGTTTTTTCTAAATCTTTCCAAATCGATAAGGTCCCTTTTAAATTGCTATACTGAGCAGATGCACTGTCATCAATAATAGCTGTTACTGAAGCAGGCGAGCCTCCTCCAGTGCCTCCACTAGAAACGTTACTAATACCAGAACCACCAGCTGATGATTTACCCATCATATAATCAGAAGAGCCTGGCATAAAAGCAATATCAAATGTCTTTGTGACAAATGCCTGCCAATAAACAGAGTTACCATGAACTGAATACACATAACCCGACTTGGCCGCCAATAAATCTAAAGCACCTTTAACTGTACCAGAATAATTAATTGAAACTTTTGTTGTATCATCCAGACCAACTTGGACATGTGTCAGTACATTACGTCCAGCACCGCCTACAATATTTCTGCTGTAAAAAGAAAAAGGTAATTGATCGCCTCTCAAGACAAGATGATTTTTTAGCCAGGTCGGCTGCTTTTCCAAATTAATGGGGGTCTTGTCAACATAAGGACCCTCACTCACTACTAACGGTGGTGGGAGCTTTCCCGATTCATTGGATCGCTGCATCGCTTCATCAACATGTTGCTTTACATCTGCCACGTTTGATTCCGCTTGATAATAAACTGGCGAGTTACAGCCTGATATTGCCAAAATAATAACAAATAATAATAGGATAATTCGGTTATATATCATCAGACTTTCCTCGGCGAAATAGTCATCGTACGATTGGACATATACAGGACGGCCTGTAAAGGGAATGGCTTCAATAATTTCTCCATCACATTAGGTAAGCTAGTACCATTAACGCGACCATCAAAATTATAATCAAAGGGGGCTTTCCAGATTACCTTCCAATGATACCGATCCATGATACGTTCAATATTTTCTTTTAATGAACCGCTAACACTAATAGCATAGACCGCAGCAGGCCTGCCCATAGCGAATTGATTAGGAAACGCTGTGCTCCCATAAGCGGGAACAAACGCGTTACTTTGTTGATACCCTGCCTGGAAAAAAGGCTCGTTTGGAACCGACGCTGCAGGTTTTGCGACTTGCCAACCTGCGAAAGCCAATGCTGGAATAGCTAGAAGAAATGCACTTATCTTAATGACGAACCACTTCATTGCAATACTCCATTAACCACAGTGAATCCAATTTATAATTGTCGCCGCCTCAAGTATAAGCGATTTATTAGAAATGTGTAACTACCTCTAGTAAAAATTACTTTTTAATTCTATTTAGTAGTGACCAAACAAAATCTCTTTAATTTGTTAGCGCAGATTTCAAAATTTATCATGGAGAAAAAACCGTAAATTGAGAGCCATAAACACTAGGTGTAGTATATTCATCTTGTGGGGCACAGCGTGTCAGCACTAGAACTATGCCCGCATCCATGTTGCCAGCATCATATCGTACAACGCCTTTTTGAGTGATTATGCGCATACAAACCCGCCAATACTTCCCATTAGCCGGCAATGGGTCATTAGTGCCCGTCTGATAGCACGGTGTGGGTTGGTCATTAATACAATCACCCGGTGAATTTGTTGGCGTACTATCTGATTTACTAGTTCCCGTCACATACGCGGTAAAACTCGCAAGAGGATAAATATTAGAAGGAGTCGAAGAATCGTTCATACCACTTACAGATACGGGTATGGCCATAATGGTAGGTTGCATTGCTGTGCTTGGACAGCTAGGCTCAGGCACACAAGCCCCATTATGATAAAGCCCGGCAAAATTAATCGATCGAGCATTATTTAGATTTTGCCCAGGGATATTCACTGATGAAACAACAGTACAGGTTGTGCTTGCAGAAGTACAAACAGCTGAGGTCGCTCTCGGGCAAAGATCAGCCTTACTTCCACCATCGAGTGCCGACGCAATGGGTAGTCTGCCTGCTATAATAGTTGCTGCAGAAAATGCCTGCTGACCTACGATCGTTGTGCAAACAGAAAATTGTGTCCCCGATCCTGGATTAGTCGCATCTACCGAATTATTACCCACGGTAAACTCTTGTGCCCAGCCGTTACGAATAATGCCACTGGGTAAAAATAAATTCGTTTGCAGATCAGCCAGCTGAGTAGGCCATGATCCAAAGCTGGTATAATAGGCCAATCCAGCATTAAGAAATTGTTCCATTTGCATCACTGTTCTATCGCGTCTCATTTCGTCTGATTTTTGTGTGGTATAACCCAAAATCGACACCATAATAGTAGCTATAATTGCCAGTACTAATAGCACTTCTATTAATGAAAATCCTTTAGCTCTATGTCGAATATAAATCATTTGTTATCCGCCGCATAAATAATACATGGAGTCCCCACTTACTAATCCCCAGTAGGAGTCGTTAGTATATTGTAGATTAAACTCTTTTACAGTAGATGTTGCACGCCATAAACCTGAACTCATATCTGGCGAGGCAAAGGAAGGTAAATGTTGCCAGACTAAATAGGAAGCTGTGCCTGTTGTCGCTCCCGTAGAACAATCTACTACTGTATTAGGTTGGTAACTCTGAAGTGCACAATCCGCGCCAGTCAACCCCTTTAATGCAACTGTTGTCTTTGGATCAGTTATTTTAACAACTACCTGCGCCACCCATAGATAGACTATGGCGGATGTATTAGGCAAAGAACCACATGTTGGAGATGTTTGACTCGTGCCTGGATAATAATAACAAAAGTTTTCATTTCTGGTAACGCTGGGAATGACATTATTAAATTGCGCCTCAAAGCCTAAATCACCGAATGAGGAATTGATAAGAGCGTTTACAGGACGCCAGCTAGGATCAAGATAATTGGTCAAAGTAGTCCGAATATTTACTGGGAAAGGATTAGCAGGACTTCTGCTTGGAGCTAACTGGTGAAGCAACATATTTCCATCTGCACTCTCAGCGCAGTTAGCATAGTAATAATTACGCATCCCTTGAAATAATAAGTCCACATTATATTTTAATGTAAAAGCATCACGAGTAAATTGATACTGCGCATACTGCCTTATGCCTAGCAAAATAATCGTACTTGCTATCGCAATGGCCAGCATAGCTTCCAGCAAGGTCATGCCCTGTAATTTCTTATCCATAACTCACGGTTACCTTAAGCCCCACCGCCGCTGCCCATTGCCATACCCGTTAAGTAAATGCCCTGTACAATCTTAACAATTAAATAAGCACCTACAACGAGCAATGCGCCACCTGTAATCTTGGCTATTAAATTAACCACTTTGATATTTTGAGTTGAACCGCGTAGACCCATACGAATTAAACCATGCTCAAATCCTTTTACTTCAGCCACCACTCGTAATCGTAAAATATCAGACTCGCTGATTAACCCTGTTTGCAAGACATCAGAAATATTTCCTTTACCCATGCCTAATAGATGATCCATCATCATCAAATGCGAAGTTAAATAGGGATTAGATTGATATTGCAGCACCTTCAATGCATTCTTAAATACCACGCCGTTTGCCACGAGCAGTCCTAACGTTTCTAATAACCGTGACGCTGCAAAACGTCTATATAATGAAAAAGGAGGGATTTTATCCAGAAGGGGTCTTAGCTCACCCACGTAGTTAGCCATTATATATCGCAGCACCATAATGATCGCAATAATAGATACTATAACAAGCCACCACCAATTTCGAATGATCGAAGCATAATTAACTAGATCACGCCCTGCTTGCGGCCATGTTTCTATGGGTTTTATTTCTTTAAACTGAATAAACACAGAGCTGTCCAAATAAACAATAATGGCACAAGCCAACGAGATAACCATCAGTGGATACGTAATAGCACCTATCAGCGAACCCAGCGCCCCACTCTGTTGAGTTAATGTATTTATGGCTGATTTGAGTGTTTCAACGATGACGCCGCCTTCTTCACCCACACGAATAATTTCTACTACATTCACAGCAAACCAATCTTGCATTCCATCCGCTAACGGTTGTCCTTCAGATATTTTATGCCCAATGGCGAGCGCAACTTCGCGGGAAATACCAGTGGTTACTTGAGCCATCATATCAATGGCGCGATTTGCTGGAATGCCGTCACTTAACAAAACATAAAAATCTTCTAAAAAAGCAAGCTGCGCCTTTCCACCAAATTGCATACGTTTAAAGAAGTGACTAATTTTATTTATTGCAGAAGAATCATTAACGTCTAAAGCCATAAAGTGAATCTCGCTTATTTGTTCTCACTATTGATATTTATAAACGCTTGCTGTTGTGGATTCATTAATAGGCCCCACTACTTTTTCAGCATCAAATGGATCGCACTTTCCTTCTTTAATAAGCTGTACAGCTCGCCCATGAAAATCAAGCCAATTATTTTCTAATAAATATTTTTCCCAGCCTAACGTATCACTTTTTTGAATAAATTGCCTACCTGTTTCATCAACCCAAATAACTTCAGCAACAACAGATCGACCACTGACGCCAGTGCGATTGCATTTATCACAACCCACTCCTCGAGCAAAAGCGCTATTAATGACATCCGCACCCAGCACAGCTTCCCAAACTGGGATACTAGTAAAATGTTTAGGGGAGTCTCTAAGTGGTATAGCACAGCCTTTGCAAACAACAGGAACCAAGCGTTGGCATATTAGACATCGCAACACGCTACTATCGCTTAAAAGAACCGGGGAAATTCCCATATCAACGAGTCGCGTAATAATTGCAGTCGCTCTGTTGGTATGTAACGTTGTTAATACTAAGTGACCTGTGATGGAAGCACGTACCATCACATGCGCTGTATCTTCATCTCGCATTTCACCCAAGATTATAACGTCAGGATCCATACGCAATGCGGCACGTCCCATGCTTGCAAAACTTCGATCTTCTTTTTCTGTATTAACCGGTACTTGCGTTGCGGCTTCCACGACTTTTTCTACTGGATCTTCAATAGAATAAAGTTTTTGCGTTCCTTCAACCAGCTCCATGCAACTCGCAAGCGTTGTCGTTTTACCTGATCCCGTAGGACCCGCAACAATAATAGCGCCGAAGGGTAATTTGATTGCCGTTTTGATGATTTCAACTTGGTTAGCTGTATAACCCAGTTCTTCTAATGTTTTTAATCGCTCCTCTCCAGTGGCCAAGATACGCATCACCATATCAAAACCGCCATGCGCTGGAACACTCGCTAAACGTAAGCGAATATCCTTGCCTTGAATTTTTAAAGGCATGGAAGCATCTTGTGGCACTAATGGATTAAAATGTGACGTTGCATGATCTGTTTCTTTATTAAAAGCAACGGAGGCAATTTCTCTACCTAATTTTTCTGACCACTCGGCATATAAACGCAATTCACCATGTTGTCGCATACGAATTTTGGCATACGTTTCTCTGACCTGAATATGTATATCACTGACGCCTTGCAGCACTGCTTCATAAACTAAATCACGCAGATGGCGTTGTTGATCACTGAATGAAGCGGTTGCCTCTACTTTTGGTTTTTTTACAGCACTATCTTCGTGGCCACTCGCTAAAATAAGACCAACAAATGCTTGACTAGCCGCAAAGACTTGTCCGGGGTGTATTCCTTTACTTAGCATAAGGGATTTACAATTCTGCACTGTGCGTGATGTAGGATCAGAAGATAAAATAGTTGCGCTTTTTAAAACGACAATATTGCCTTGCTCTTTGCACCATAAGTGCATTTCATCCATCACTTTGTCTTTTGCATCAAGATCAGCTTGGCTTATAAGAACTTTGGTGCGTGTCGCTGCCGCAAATTGTTCTAGTGCTTTCATGTGTTCTGCGCTGATCTCTTCTGTTGAAGGATTTTCTGTTTCAGCCATCCTGCCGCCCCTTTTCTTCCTGTGGGTTGAACCGATATTAAGTATTATCCTTAAATTTTTATTAATTATATAGCATGGGAGAGAAGAATGTATAAGAAATATATCTTATGGGTGAAAGATAATTACAACCTGATGGCATAGCGGTCAAGCTAAGACTGAAAAATGCTTAGTAAATTCCTTCCCCTTAAAGGGGGAAGAGAACCTACTAAGCAGCTTTTAGACTTAGCTTGGCGCTTATGCCACGAAAAGTTAGATATCTAAATTTATTACTTCCAACGCATTCAACTCAATAAATGCTCGACGAGGCTCAACTTGATCGCCCATGAGTGTCGTGAAAATTTTATCTGCTGCCACAGCATCTTCAACCCTAACTTGTAACATACGTCGAGTTTCTGGATTCATTGTGGTTTCTCTGAGCTGATCTGGGTTCATTTCGCCCAATCCTTTGTAGCGTTGGATTGATTGACCCTTTTTGGCTTCTTCCAATAACCATGTAACAGCTTGTGCAAAGGAAGTAACGGGCAATTGTTTCTCGCCTCGTTGTATGTAGGCACCAAGATGTAACAGATCTTTTAATTTAGCACCCAATGCTGTCAGCTTTCGATATTCGGAAGACAGGAATAACTCTTTATTAATCAATATATTAGTTTGCATTCCGTGATGCCCTACTGTGACGCTTGGCAGCCAGGCATTTTTTTCTTTATCTTCGATAAGTTCAACTTTGTAATTCATGGCAGCATCATGATAAGCGCTTAACTTTTCACTCATCTCAGTAGCTCTAGCAAGCATATAATCATGTTGCGCCAACTTTGCTTCATCGATTGATACAGTATGGATAAGCACTTCTAACACAGCTTCTGGATAATGATAACGTTTCGACAATCGCTTAATCACTGAGCTCGCAGCTTGGTGTTCAAGTATCAGACTTTCTAATCCAGCGCCCGATATCGGAGGTGCATCATTGCCTAAATATAATAATGCGCCATCCAATGCGGATTGCACCATGCATGCATCCAGTGCATCAGCATCTTTAATATATTGTTCTTGCTTGCCTTTCTTGATCTTAAATAACGGTGGTTGAGCGATATAAATATAACCACGCTCAATCAACTCAGGCATTTGGCGATAGAAAAATGTGAGTAGCAACGTACGAATATGTGAACCGTCGACGTCAGCGTCAGTCATGATAATAATGCGATGATAACGCGTTTTATCAGGATTATATTCTTCACGGCCAATACCACAACCTAATACAGTAATAAGTGTGGCAACTTCAACAGACGACAACATCTTATCAAATCTTGCTTTTTCTACGTTTAATATCTTACCTTTCAGTGGCAGAACAGCTTGTGCTTTACGATCTCTAGCTTGCTTCGCTGAGCCACCTGCTGACTCTCCTTCTACAATAAATAATTCTGACTTGCTGGGATCTTCTTCTTGGCAATCAGCGAGCTTTCCTGGCAATCCTGCAATGTCTAATGCGCCTTTGCGTCGCGTTAAATCTCGCGCTCTACGTGCGGCTTCTCTGGCTCTTGCTGCATCAAGCACTTTGCTTACAATTGCTTTTGCTTCTTGTGGAAATTCCATTAAATATTCTTGTAATTTTTCTGCCATCAGCGCTTCAACGATAGCTTTTATTTCAGAAGAGACCAACTTATCTTTAGTCTGCGAAGAAAATTTTGGATCCGGCATTTTAACGGATAAAACGATGGTAAGGCCTTCACGAAAATCATCACCCGTCGTATTGATTTTCGCTTTTTTCAAATGACCTTCTTGTTCAAGGTAGTTATTCAATACCCGGGTTAATGCGCTACGAAAACCTGCTACGTGAGTTCCGCCATCTTTTTGTGGGATGTTATTCGTATAACAAAAAAATTGTTCGTTAAACGTATCGTTCCATTGCATAGCAACTTCTACAGTGATCCGATCTTTCTCAGCAGTGAAATAAAATATTTTTGAATTAATAGCGGATTTATTTTGATTGAGATCTTGTATAAAAGCCTTAAGTCCGCCTTCATATTGAAATATATCACTTTTTCCGCTGCGTTCATCGGATAATAAAATTTTAACTCCTGAATTTAAAAAGGATAATTCTCTCAGTCGTCTTGCCAAGATATCATAGTTAAATTGAATGTGAGTAAATGTTTCTGAGCTTGGTTTAAAGCGAATTTCAGTGCCTCTTTCTGTCGTTTCACCGACCATAGCAAGTGGTGCAACAGGATCGCCATTACGATAATGTTGTTCATACACTTTGCCATTGAGTCGAACTGTCAAATGCAGATCTTCAGAGAGCGCGTTAACAACAGAAACACCTACACCATGTAATCCGCCAGAAATTTTATAAGAATCATTATCAAATTTACCGCCAGCATGCAGCACAGTCATAATAACTTCAGCAGCAGATCGATTCTCTTCTTCATGATGATCAACAGGAATACCACGTCCATTATCTTTAACAGAGACGGTTTCATCTGAGTGAATAATAACATTCACCGTATCACAGAAGCCTGCAAGTGCTTCATCTATAGCATTATCTACTAACTCGAATACCATATGATGCAAACCAGTGCCATCATCCGTATCACCTATGTACATGCCTGGGCGTTTTCGTACTGCATCCAATCCTTTGAGGACCTTGATGCTATTTGAGTCGTAGTTAGCTGCTGTATTCACTCTTTATCACTCCGCTTCACTTGCATTCATCTCACTGACATGACCATGTTCCACGTGGAACATTTTCATGGGGATGCTTGTTGAAAAATCACCCCAGGCTTTATCTTCCGTTGCTGTTACGAAAACCTGAGCCTTTTGCTTAGAAAGTAAACCCACTAAGCTGGAACGACTTACTACATCAAGCTCAGAAGGCAAATCGTCAACCAGGTAAATGGGGGTTGTATTTGCATGGCTTTGTAGCAATGTTCCCCGAGCGAGTATCATAGCACAAACAAACAGCTTTTGCTGGCCTCTGGACAAAATATCTTTCGCAGGGATGTCGTTGATTAATATCCTAAGATCGGCTTTATGAGGCCCGCATTGGGTGTATCCTAACTGGTAATCTCTATCGATTGTTTTTAGTAGTATCTGCGCATAATCAGTGCTTTTTTCCCAGCCTTTTTGATAGGTTATTTTTAAATCTGAAATGGGCAATAACTCAGCTACTGCTTTGGTTAATACGGGAATGAGCATATTTATATAATCACAACGAAGTTGGTCTAACACCATGGCGCTATTTATGAGTTCATTAGTCCAAATATCTAGCTCTTTTTTAGGTACATGGGTACGTAAAGCAGCATTTCGTTGTTTTAAAGCACGCTCGTAGTGGCGCCATACGCGTAAAAAATCCTTTGTTTGATAAAAAAGACCAAAATCTAGATATTTTCTGCGAAAAACAGGGCCTGAATCGAGCAAATGATGGCAATTTGAATCCATTAACTGCACAGGAAGCAGGCTGGCTAATTCCGCGATGGAGCCGGCATCTTCGCCATTTAGGCGAAATTTCACTTTTCCATCTCTATGTCGCTCCAAGCCTAAGGGCACTTGCGATATGTACTCTGCAATGTCGGTAGCAATATGGCCAAAAATAGATAATTTGCTGGCAGAATAACGAATGACGCGGTCTAGTTGAGAGCTTCGAAATGAGCGGCCTAAACTGAGGTAATAAATAGCCTCTAGAAGACTTGTTTTACCGCTCCCATTTTTGCCATAGATGAAATTAAATCCTTCAGTAACAGGATGTAGCTTGACTGAAGCCAGATTGCGAAACTCTGAAATATCAAGCAGGCTTAATCCCATAGTATGGCTTATACGAGCATAGGCATAACAACATACAAGCTGTCATCTTTTTCGTGAGCTTCGAATAAAACACCGCCGTTTGCATCACTGAAAGACCAACGAATATGTTCGCCTGCGATAGCTGAAATGACATCAAGTAAATAAGCCACGTTGAAGCCCATTTCTACACCGTTGCCTTTGTAATCTAAAGGAATAAATTCTTCGGCTTCTTCTTGCTCTGGATTATTTGCAACGATGCGTAATTTATCTTGATCTATATATAAAAGCACGCCGCGGAATTTTTCATTTGAAAGAATAGATGCGCGTGAAAGTGCTTGTTTTAAAGACTCTCGGCTTGCGACAGCCGTATTTTCAACGTTACGTGGAATTAATTTTGTATAGTCTGGATACTGAGCATGAATTAGTTTTGAAGTGAAAATAAAATCGGGTGAAATAATTCGAAAATGGTTTTCGCCTAAGCATACAGTCATATTATTTTCATTATTAGCATCTAATAATCGCATTAATTCTAGGACGCTTTTACGAGGTAAAATAACTTGGGATTTTGCATCACTTAATGTTTCATCACTGATAGAGCTATAAGCTAATCGGTGGCCGTCTGTTGCGATGCATTTCATGGTGCCCTTGTTAATATCGATTAATGCACCGTTAAGATAATGGCGTACATCTTGTTGGCCCATTGCGAAATGAATTTTGCCTAATAAGTTTTTAAATTTAGATTGGCTTAACGTAAATTCTGTTGTGAAAGAGACTTTTTCTATACTAGGAAATTCATCGGCGGGTAATGTGGTTAACATAAAACGGCTTTTGCCTGAACGCAATGCGAGGTGCTCGCCTTCTGAGGTGAATTGCAATAAAGCGTCTTCAGGTAGTGCGCGACAGATGTCTAGTAATTTTCTGGCTGCAACAGTAATGGAACCTGATTCTGAACCTGGCTCGACCGGCGCTGTGCCTATTAATTCAATTTCTAAATCTGTCGCAGTTAGCGATAATTGATTGTCTTGAACTGTTACTAATACGTTTGCCAAAATAGGCAGGGTTTGTCTGCGCTCTACGACTCCGCTGATAATTTGCAGGGGTTTTAATAGTGCAGCACGTTGAATAGTCATTTTCATAGTAAAATCCTACGTTGTCAGAATACGTAAAAGGTTAGTGTAATCTTCTTCTATATCTTGCTTTGTTGTTTTGAACTCAGCAATCACGCGACATGCGTGTAATACAGTGGTATGGTCGCGGCCACCGAATGCATCGCCAATCTCAGGCAAGCTGTGGTTTGTTAATTCTTTCGCTAATGCCATCGCCATTTGTCTTGGACGAGCTACGGAGCGGCTACGTCGTTTTGATAATAAATCTGCTATTTTTATTTTGTAATATTCGGCGACGGTTTTTTGAATATTTTCTATGGTAATTAATTTATCTTGTAAGGCGAGTAAATCACGTAACGCTTCTTTTACAAAATCGAGTGTAATGGGTTTGCCGGTGAAGTGTGCATTTGCGATGATACGTTTTAATGCGCCTTCTAATTCACGTACGTTTGAGCGGATTCGTTTAGCAACAAAGAAAGCGACTTCGTACGGTAAATTGAGATGGGCTAGCTCTGCTTTGCTCATCAAAATTGCGACGCGGGTTTCTAATTCAGGCGGTTCAACAGCCACGGTTAAGCCCCAGCCAAAGCGGGATTTTAAGCGTTCTTCAACGCCGTTAATTTCTTTGGGATAACGATCGCAGGTTAGAATAACTTGTAGTTGGCTTTCTAAGAGCGCATTGAATGTGTGAAAAAATTCTTCTTGTGAACGGTCTTTGCCGGCGAAAAATTGGATATCATCGATTAGTAAGGCATCTACTGTGCGGTAATAACGTTTGAAATCGTTCATGGCATTGGTTTGTAATGCTTTGACCATGTCTGCTACGAAGCGTTCGGAATGCAGATATAACACTTTTGCTTGTGGATTATTACGCATGATCTGATTGCCGATCGCATGCAATAGATGGGTTTTGCCTAACCCTACGCCGCCGTATAAAAATAATGGGTTGTAGGCCACTGCTGGATTTTCAGCAACTTGTAAAGATGCGGCTTTGGCGAGCTGGTTCGACTTTCCTTCTACGAAATTATCGAATGTATGATTTGGATTAATATTACTTTGATGATTTGGGATATCGACTGCAGTTGTCTTGCTGCGCGTATGAACGGAGGGCGCAGATTGAGTCGTATTGCCAAATACAGGTTTTGCAGCGCTCGTTGCAGCTCCGCTACTACTGCTGCTGCTACCAATTTCAAGATAGATAGTAGGTGGAGGCGGTGTGTCGGAAAATTGGGCGACTAGCTCGGTAATCCTGGCCAAAAAGCGTTCACTGATCCAATCCAATACGAAACGGTTAGGCGCAAGCAAAATGAGTTTGCTATCCCCATACTCAGCCTGTAGTGGTCTAATCCACGTATTAAACTGCTGCGATGGAAATTCATCCTGCAAACAATCCAGACATTTTTCCCAAAGCGTCGCCACTCACTATCTCCCAAACCACGTGTTTCTAAAGAAAATTCGTTGAACTGGGTACACTACCATAATCGTTGTCGGCTGTCTCGTTTAGGTGGCTGATTGGGTGATTGTCGGTGGTTCAATTGTGAGGGTCAGCGAGCGTGAGCGAAGCAACCTAGTCTTTCAGCGCTGCTTTTGAAACTCAATGGTACTAATCAGCTTTGAAAAGACTAGGTTGCTTCGCTCTCGCTCGCAATGACGAGGATCGATGAGGTTGTATATAAAATATCCTTAAAGCTTGAAATATGCTCAATTTCATGCTATTATACACAAAATAATAAAAAGCTGATAAATAACAACCCACTAATTGACTAACAACGAGGTATTACCCTATGTTTTCTAACTGGTTTAGCCCATTATTATGGCACAAAAAAAGAAGCTAACGAAGAAAATTCGCTACTCTCGCAATCCCCAAGTTCTTCTTATAATTCTATGACAGAAAATGATACTTTGATTAATCAAGTAACTAGCTTATTAAAACAGAAGAATACTTCTAGAGCATACAAAGTAATAAAAACGGCCTTAGAATTAGCGAAAAAAATGATAGAGGATATTTGCAACAAGGAGGAAACCATTAGTATTAGTGAGCTTAACATATTAATCCAATCATTCGAAGCTATAAAAGAGCTGCTCGTCAAAGAACATACTGTGGTGGGTTACGCTTTATATGGAAAACCTGGCATCATTACAGCAGTTGAGAATACTATTTTTGGACTAAATAACATTGAAAAAGCACTTCAAAATGCTGAACCCACAAAAACAGCATCGACAATCTCTTATCAAAACAGCTAAAAAGCCGTTATTATCTGGCGCTTAATAGTCTAAATCGAGTACAATAGGCCACTTTTTTGATGGGCCTATTGAAATCATGACAATCTTTCAGCAATCTTTTGATGTAATCGTCGTTGGCGGCGGACATGCCGGGACCGAAGCGGCTTTGGCTTCTGCGCGCCTTGGCGCCAAGACTTTATTGCTAACCCATAATATTGAAACATTGGGGCAAATGTCGTGTAATCCAGCGATTGGTGGCATAGGGAAAGGACATTTAGTAAAAGAGATCGATGCGTTAGGTGGTGTCATGGCGCGCGCAATTGATCAGGCAGGGATCCAGTTTAGAATTTTAAATGCCAGCAAGGGACCCGCGGTTCGTGCGACAAGAGCGCAAGCTGATCGTGTGTTGTATAAGCAAGCTATTCGAAATATTCTAGAAAACCAACCTAATTTATCCCTTTTTCAACAGGCCGTGGATGATATTCTCATTGAAAATGAGCGTGTTGTTGGCGTGATGACTCAAATGGGTTTGAAATTTCACGCAAAAACGGTTGTTTTAACAGCTGGTACTTTTCTGGCGGGTAAAATTCATATTGGGTTAAATCACTATGAAGGTGGGCGCGCTGGTGATCCGCCTGCTAAAAATTTATCGCATCGCTTGCGGGAATTACCTTTACGTGTGGGTCGTTTGAAAACGGGGACACCGCCTCGTATTGATGGGCGAACCATTGATTTCAGCGTGTTAGAAAAACAAGATGGCGATACACCTACGCCAGTGTTTTCATTTTTTGGAAATGTAGCTGAACATCCTCGCCAAGTGCCTTGTTACATTACGCATACTAATCAACAAACGCATGATTTTATTCGCGCGGGTTTAACGCAATCACCAATGTATACAGGTGTTATTGAAGGTGTAGGTCCTCGTTATTGTCCTTCGATTGAAGATAAAATTGTACGTTTTGCCGACAAAGATTCTCATCAAATTTTTGTTGAGCCTGAAGGATTAACAACGCATGAAATTTATCCGAATGGTATTTCAACCAGCTTGCCCTATTCAGTGCAAATCGAATTTGTCAGAACCATGAAAGGCTTTGAAAATGCGCATATCACACGCCCCGGATATGCGATTGAATATGATTATTTTGATCCGCGTGATTTAAAACCATCCCTTGAAACAAAAGTCATTACCGGTTTATTTTTTGCAGGCCAAATCAATGGCACTACGGGTTATGAAGAAGCTGCGGCTCAAGGTTTAATCGCTGGCATGAATGCTGCACTGCAATCACAAGACAAAGCGCCTTGGACACCGCGTCGTGATGAAGCGTATATCGGCGTTTTGATCGACGATTTAATTACACAAGGTACCAGCGAGCCTTATCGTATGTTTACCAGTCGTGCTGAATATCGCTTATTATTGCGAGAAGATAATGCAGACTTACGTTTAACACCTAAAGGTTTTGAATTAGGTTTAGTGAATGAAACAAACTGGCGTCTATTTGAAAATAAACGTACTGCGATCGTTGATGAATACAAACGAATGCGTGACACTTGGGTTCGTCCTAATACTGAATTAGGCAGTCAAATTGAAACGGTGATAGCACAACCTTTGCAACGTGAACATAGCCTGGAAGAATTGTTACGCAGGCCCAATGTCACTTATGAAAGCCTGATGGCAATCGACACATTAGGCCCGGGTGCGATTGATCCATTTGTCGCTGAACAAATAGAAATTCAAATCAAATATGCTGGTTATATTAACCGTCAGCAAGATGAAATTGCACGGCAATTACGTAATGAAGAAACGAAATTACCCGCTAAATTAGATTATGCGAACGTCGTTGGTTTATCGACTGAAGTGCGAATTAAACTGAATGCAGCGCGCCCAGCCACTATTGGTATGGCATCACGTATTCCGGGTGTGACACCTGCAGCGATCTCTTTGCTGCTAGTGCATTTAAAAAAATCCAGCATGGGTCAAGAAAAACAAAATGCCTAATCACTCTGATTTCTTACATCGTATGTTGTTAGAAAATAAATATTCACTGTCTACAAGCACTGAAGAAAAATTTATTCACTATCTAGATTTATTAACCAAATGGAACAAAATATATAATTTAACCAGCATTCGTGATCCCAACGAAATGGTTATGTTACATATATTGGATAGCTTATCGATCAATCCTTACTTGCATGGCACGCAAATACTGGATGTAGGGACTGGCGCAGGATTGCCCGGTATTCCTCTTTCGATTATCCAGCCTGAAAAAGAATTTACATTAATGGATAGTAACAGTAAAAAAACGCGTTTCTTAACCCAAGTAGTGCTTGAATTAAAGCTCACGAATGTTGAAGTCATCCACTCACGTTGTGAAGATTTACGCCCTAAACAACCCTTTAATAGCATTCTCTCTCGCGCTTTTGCTTCGCTTCGGGTAATGTTAGAAGCAACACATCATTTAGTAGCTGAACATGGTAGATTCTTAGCCATGAAAGGTGTTTATCCTGAAGCAGAAATTCAGGAGCTTAAGCAAGGATTCAAAGTACTTGCCGTACATAAATTAGTAATCAACGGGCTAGCTGCACAACGGCATTTAGTCTGCTTGGCTAAGGAGGATTAATGGGAAAAACAATCGCGATTGTTAACCAGAAAGGTGGTGTTGCAAAAACGACGACCAGCATTAATCTTGCTGCGGCGTTTGCAATGATGAAACGTACGGTTTTATTAATTGATCTGGATCCGCAGGGGAATGCGACTGTAGGCAGTGGTATTGGTAAAAAAGATTTTGTTTCAGCTATTCAGCATGTGTTGGTTGATGAAACAGATATGGCTTCTGCCATTTTGAAGACCACGGGCAATTACGACATCATACCGACTAATCATGAGTTGATCGTTGCTGAAATGCAGTTATTGCAAATGACACAGCGTGAAACACGCTTAAAACAAGCGATTTCTCACGTTATCCATTCTTATGATTATATTTTGATTGATTGCCCACCGTCGTTAAATATCTTAACGGTGAATGCATTGACTGCAGCTGATTCTGTGCTGATTCCTATTCAATGTGAATATTTTGCGTTGGAGGGATTAACGGGTTTGTTAAATACGGTTGAGCAAGTCCAGACGACAATTAATCCTACGCTGCATATCGAGGGTTTGTTACGCACTATGTATGATGGGCGTAATCGTTTAGCGCTGGATGTTTCTGCTCAATTACTGCAGCACTTTCCTGGACGGGTGTATCGTACGGTTATTCCTCGCAATGTACGTTTAGCGGAGGCGCCAAGTCATGGGATGTCTATTTTTGAATATGATGAGAAGTCTCAAGGGGCTGTGGCTTATTTGACGCTTGCCGGTGAGATGTTACAGCGTGTAGATGAAGCTAAAAAAATAGGTGAAATTGCATGAACGTATTAGCAGAAGCGCCATTAGGTAAAAAAACGGCGTATGTGTCGCAGTATCAGCGGGATTTATTGTTTCCGATTGCGCGGAAGACGAATCGTGCCAAGCTGGGGTTGTTAGGTGCTCTACCTTTTAAAGGGGTGGATATCTGGAATGCTTATGAGCTTTCTTGGTTGAATAGCAAGGGGAAGCCGATTGTTGCTATAGGGGAATTTAATTTTCCTTGTGAGTCGCCTAATTTGGTGGAGGCAAAATCGTTTAAGCTTTATTTAAATTCGTTTAACAATACGACGTTTGGTAGTGTTGATGAGGTTGTTGCAATTATAGAGCGAGATTTGGCAGAGATTGCTGAGGCGCCGGTAAAAGTGCGTATACGGTTAATTGATCAATTGGCTCCAATCACGACGCAGAACTTTAGCGGGATTTGTTTAGATCAATTGGATATTACGTGTGACACTTATTTAGTTACGCCTGATTTTTTACAAACTGAAGACAAAATCATAACTGAAGTACTTTATTCAGATTTATTAAAATCGAATTGTTTGATCACGGGACAGCCAGATTGGGGTAGTGTGCAAATTCACTATACTGGGAAGAAGATTCAGCATGCGGGATTATTGCGGTATATAGTTTCTTTTCGTGATCATAATGAATTTGGCGAGCAGTGTGTGGAGAGGATGTTTTTGGACATTATGCAGCGGTGTGCGCCGGAGAAATTGTCTATTTATGCGCGTTATACTCGGCGGGGGGGGAAGGATATTAATCCTTATCGTTCGACTGAGGATGGTGAAGTGCCGGAGAATTTTAGACTATGTAGGCAGTAGCCACTGCATAGGCTACCTCTCCCACAAACCTGGAGAATTAATACAGGCTTGCTTGGCAAGCCTGTATTAATCCTTAAGATTTGTGTAATAGCTAGCCTTAAAAAAGAGGCATGTTAAGCAGAATCTGAATAGTTATAAGAATTGAGGCGAGGTATACTATTCTCCACGTATATATCTTCGCAGCTTGTTTTGCGATCTAGAGTTACACCTACATTAAAGGCTGGCACACTTTTTATGACTAGAGAGTCTCCCGAAAAACCTACAGCCGATTTTGGCTTCACAAAAGTACCGCTTCAAGAAAAAAAACAGCGTGTTGCTGAAGTTTTTCATTCAGTTGCAAACAAATATGACTTAATGAATGATGTTATGTCATTCGGCATGCACCGCTTATGGAAAAAATTCACTCTCGCTCAAAGTAATGTGCGTCCCGGACAAGTCATACTAGATCTTGCAGGAGGCACCGGCGATTTAGCGGCTGAATTTGCTAAAAAAGTAGGAAAAGAAGGTCATGTTGTTCTTGCAGATATCAATGAAAAAATGCTGCAACAAGGGCGTATGCGTTTGTTGGATCAAGGTATCGTGGGGAATGTGACGTTTGTGCAAGCGGATGCGGAAAGCTTACCTTTTCCGGATAATTATTTTGATTGTATTACGATTGCTTTTGGTTTGCGTAATGTCACGGATAAAGCGGCTGCATTAAAGTCTATGTATCGTGTCTTAAAACCGGGTGGAAAACTACTCGTATTAGAATTTTCAAAACCCGTTATGCCCCTGCTCTCTTCACTTTACGACGCCTATTCGTTTAATATAATCCCTAAATTAGGTGGCTTAATTACCAATGATGAAAAAAGTTATCAATATTTAGTTGAATCTATTCGAATGCATCCAGATCAAGAAACGCTTAAATCATTATTACAAACATGTGGGTTTGAAGATGTAAAGTACAATAATTTAACGGGCGGCGTTGTGGCTTTACATGTAGGACATAAATATTAATGCGTATCATTACAGATAAATTGATAACAAATTATTTGCCTGGCGCTTTAAATCGTTATCTTGCTTTAGACCCTGAATCACATGCTCGTTTACACGAGTTGCAAAATAAAATGGTGACGATTGAATTAGTCATTCATGAAACGCCTTTTTACAAAGAAAGTATTAACAAATTTCAAATGCATTTTTCTGAAGCGGGTATAAAACTAAAAACAACTGAATTTTCTGAGCCAGACACGCTTATCAAAGGCTCGCCTCTCTCACTTTTACGTATGGCACTCACTAACGAAGACAGGAAAAAGTTTTTTTCAGAAGACGTATCGATTGAAGGTAATTTAGAATTAGGTCAACAAGTTATTGCTTTATTTGATGCATTAGAAATTGATTGGGAAGAATATTTATCGCGCTGGGTCGGTGATGTTTCTGCGCATCAATTATCGCGTTTTACGAAAAAGATAAAAAATATTAGTAAGCGTTTCCAGTCAACGCTAGAACAAAATATTAATGAATATGTACATGAAGAAGTTGATTTATTTCCAGCGCCTGAAGCATTGCAAGATTTCTTTCATGATGTGGATACGTTGCGCATGGATGCAGATCGACTAGAAGCAAAAATACAGAAATTAACGATAAAAATAGCATCTAAAAGAGATCATTCATGAATTATTTTTCACGTATAGTTCGTTTAATGCATATTAATTTTGTCTTGATGCGTTATAATTTAGATGACATTATTTTTAAAACGCCTTGGTTTTATCCTATACGTTTTCTCAGTTGTTTTAATCCTTGGCGTTGGTTTTCAAAAAATAAATTGAGTCGTGGTGAACGTATTCGTCTAGCATTAGAAAATCTCGGCCCCATTTTTATTAAAGCAGGACAGATTCTTTCAACTCGACGTGATTTATTGCCTGATGATATTGCTGATTCGCTTGCAAAACTACAAGACCAAGTGCCGCCATTTTCTGGTGAATTAGCCAAGCAAATTATTGAAACCGCACTAGGCGCTAAAATATCTGATGTTTTTCGTGAATTTGATAGCAATGCGCTTGCTTCTGCATCCATTGCGCAAGTGCATGCAGCGGTGTTACTAGATAACCGTGTAGCTGTCATTAAAGTATTACGACCCGATATTAAAAAAATAATTGAACGTGATTTAGATTTATTAAAAACGTTGGCGCGTCTTGCTAATCGCTATTGGGCTGAAGGACGACGTTTTAAACCCATAGAAATGGTTGCTGAAATTGAACATACACTACTTGATGAGCTTGATTTGATGCGTGAAGGCGCTAATGCATCACAATTACGGCGTAATTTTCTGCATTCTACTGAGCTATACATTCCAGAAATATATTGGCCCTATTGCCGTTCCAATATCTTAGTGATGGAGCGTATTACAGGCATTCCTGTGCATAATATTCCTGCGTTAAAAGCAGCAGGTATTAACATGAAAAAACTAGCAGAAACAGGTATCCAGATTTTTTTCACACAAGTGTTTCGTGACAGTTTTTTTCATGCTGATATGCACCCTGGCAATATTTTTGTAGCCACTCACAACTTGGAAAATCCCCAATATATTGCTGTGGATTTTGGCATCGTAGGCTCGCTTAGCACTAAAGATCAGCGCTACTTGGCTGAAAATATGCTGGCTTTTTTTAAACGTGATTACCAACGCGTAGCTGAATTACACGTAGCCTCTGGCTGGCTGCCCCCAAACACACGCATCGATCAATTTGAAGGTGCTATTCGAGCTGTCTGCGAGCCCATATTTGAGCGACCTCTAAAAGATATTTCTTTTGGCCAATTGTTATTACGCTTATTTCAAACGGCGCGTCGTTTTAACATTAATATTCAGCCTCAGCTTATTTTATTACAAAAAACGTTATTAAACATTGAGGGTGTAGGCAGACAAATTGATCCTGATCTAGATTTATGGACTACAGCTGCACCTTACCTCGAACAATGGTTAAAAAAGCAGGTTGGTGTAAAAGCATTCCTACGGCGTATAAAAGAAAACTTACCCTATTGGTCTGAAAAATTACCTGAAATTCCAGGGTTAATTTTTGATGTACTACAGCAAACTAAGGAACATCAAGAATATATTAATTTTTCTAAAAAAATTCATCATCTACATAACTGTGATAAGCAACCGATAAAAAAATATTTTTTACTAGGATTAAGTAGTGGATTATTAGGTTGTTTTATATTCTATTTCTTAAAACTTGCCGGATCAAACTAAAAATTGTTATTATTGAGCAATTTGTACGAAAAAGGAATTTCATATGAAAATAGATGATAACGTTATTCAATTGCGATCCGCTATCGCTAATGACTTTTTAATTGAACCGCGTTGCGTTTTGGGATTTAAACGAGTTTTATTTACTGTTTTTTTATATTCTATATTAATATTTTCTTTAGCTGGATCAGCTTATACAGCATATAAAAGC
>DHJK01000100.1:12436-23485 GCA_002404295.1 Legionellales bacterium UBA4722 | reverse complement strand
TTCAAAAAAATAATATTATTGATGGAAACAATTCTATTAATTATAAATACAGTATTAAAATCTTCTCAGGAAGATATTATTAACATGATAAACAAATATAGTCAATTTATCACTTCTAATGCTGCGAGAATTAAAACAAGAGACAAAATTGATAGCTCAGAATTATACGATGTTATAAAAAATCTCTTAAAAATGATGCATCTTGCTGATTTACCGTTAATAAATCTAATTAATGCATTAGATCTTGATCAAATTGAGCTAGCCCTCAATATCTACATTGATGATCATTTTGCTAATACAAAAAGCATCACTGAAATATTTAATATGCTTGAGGCTATCTCAAAAACAAATCCAGAAAAATATGAAGCTGTTTCATTAGTCATTTTATCAAATAAAAATATTCGATCTGCTCTTTTGAGTGAAAATAACAAAAAATCCTATCAATCTGTGATTGAGGCCACTACAACACGATTTGAAAACAACAAAAAAAGTATTTCAACATTAGCAGCGTGGGAAAATTGGACAATAGATGACTTTGAGAGCGCTCTAAAGGTATCGACGACACCACCTTACTGGATGGCATTGGGAATGGTCTTACCAGATATAGCGCCAGATAAAATTCCAACCAGCATAAAACAATATTTTGAGAGGCTTGATGCAACATCCTTAGATATAGAAACCATAAAATTACTAGACAAAAAGTATAGAATTGCTTATTTAAGAAATTTAGGATCATGGGAAAATGGAAAAAAAGCATTGGGCGGCGATCCAACTGATTTAACTAAACTGAGAAATGTGATTGATGCATTCACTCATGACTTTATTGGAGATGATTTATATAATCTCCCTTCTGATACTTTATTAATTGCTTCATTCAATGAAAAAAATATAGATACAATCATATCTATGATTGTAGCGGGGGAAAAAAAGCCTAGAAAGCGAAAACTAGCATGGCAGTTAATCGAAGAGTTAGATAACGGTCTTTGGAATAAAGAAAAAAATGCTAACTTGCATGTGATGCTACACGAACAAAATGTAGCCCACAAAATTGCACGTACAATTGCATTTGCTCCTACATATATCACTCAAGCACTTATGCAGCACACTGTCGGCTTATTTGAAGGACTAAAACCTATAGATCAAGCATCTGTTATCATCAGCACTGGAAGTCACATCCATCAACTGA
This sequence comes from Legionellales bacterium UBA4722, assembly GCA_002404295.1. GTDB lineage: Bacteria > Pseudomonadota > Gammaproteobacteria > DSM-16500 > DSM-16500 > UBA4722. Next base: position 22,299 of record DHJK01000100.1, on the reverse strand, counting down.
TGATCCCTGCTTTATATGAGAACGATAAAAAGAGTGACGCTTATAAACTTAACATGAATAATAGCTTAGTACTGAAAGAAATTACGGAAAATAATAAAGGTGTTTTTTTTACCGACGCAAATTTTGAAGTCAAAACTGCTGCCGCTGTAACTCCAGTAATAGCCTTAGATCTTATGCAATCAGGGCAATCGGTAGGTGTTGCTCAAAAATTGAGTAAAGAAGGATTTCTACCTAGCCAATTATTAGAACAATGTCGTCAACAAGAAAATGATCAGGATCAAATACCGCTTTTAGCACAAGGAAGAGGAAATCTTGATTCATTTCTACAGCTTAGTAATGATGAGCTTGCCAAAAGAGAAGTTAAGCCAGAAATAGAAAAAAAAGCAATAATTGAGCTACATAAACTGTTTTATGCGCACAATATGAATAAGATAAAAGAGACGAAATATCATGGTGATTTTTTCATAGCTAGCTTAATTAGAAATAACTCGCCTGGCAAATGGAATGAGGGAATACTGCTTGAAATGACATTTTCAAATGAACAAATTCTGGAAAAATTTCTCCGGGCACATGAAAATGAAACGTTATACGACTCACCAGCCAAAATATGGGCAACGCGAGCATTCTTTGGTGCGTTAACAGGTATTGCCGTTTTTGGGGTTGTAAAAGCCATCGGTTATCTTCTCCCATCAGCAAGTGAAATGATTTCTTCAGTCGCATTAGGGCCAATCGCAGGACCCATTATAGGCACCCTTGCCCTAGTCACTGGATCTGCGATGGCACATTTAACAGGGCTTGGATTAGCACCTATTGTTGCAAGTATTATTCTTGCTGCAGGCGCTGGAGCAGTTGTTTACACTGTTTTTGATGTAGGATTAGATATTGTATTCGGGGTTTACGCCAAAGGTAAAAAAACACTACGTCATGTAGTGTTAGGAAATACAGATAAAATTGATTATAAAACACTAGAATCGGGGATTAAATTACTCGAGACCGATCCAAAAATGCTATATCAGTTGATTAACTCTCGTGAAATGAGACAAAACTTAGCTAAGACTATTCAGTATCATCAAGATGAAGGAAAGGATATTTTCAACAGTATTGTCATTTCACCCAAAATGAAAAATCTCATTAAACTGATAAATAATGCTTCTTACTATGATGCGCATCCAATATGGAAAATTATAGCTAATATTCCATTCTTCGCTCCTTTGCGCAATGACTTGAGTTTACGCAAAGAAATTCGTGCTACAAAGAAAATTAACTTTTCAAATGATAAGGCGGATCAACCCGCAGTAGTCTTTCATTCTATTCAATTACCTCCAACTGATGCACCGGTAATCGCTGCTCCACCCTTAGTAATAGATACAAACGACAGTAAGAATTTCAGCAACCCCCTGAGGGGCCTGAGAAAGACACCGATTAGTGAACAAAATACTGAGCCAATGCGTAGACCCAAGAATAGCGGCTTAGAAAATAAACTTTAAGCAAGGGCCTCTGCTGTCATTACAAGATGACAGAGGTAGCAGTATAGAATATCCACCAGCACGCAGATACGGAGTCCGTCATGCCTAAAAAAAACAAAAAAGTCGTTATCATATCTACAAAAGCTCGTGATGATACAGCTAACACGTTGCTTAGATCACATACAGAGCTACAAAAAACATTATTGAATTCAGATGACGCAGTTGTTATACAGAAGCAAATACAAGATAATAACAAACAAATAATCTATTTATTAAAAGAGGGAATATTACCGTCTACTGTTTCACAAGATAAATTAATAGAATGGTGTACAGATATTTTTATGAATTATCAAAACTTCTCACCTTTTGATAAAGATGAAACAGAGCAACAATTCCTAGATTTATTCGCTAAAAATAAAGGCTTTTTAAACCTCTTAATTACAGAACCTAAAAATTCTAGTGGAAAATATAATGAATCTAACGAACAAAGATTAAAAAGAGAAAAAAGAGAAAAATTTATTGTAAATATACTAAATAATCAACTCCCTGATCAACTAAAAATAATAAACAAACATGTAGAAAAAGCACGTAATGATAAAGCGCTCACATTGTTTACATCATTTTCAAAAGAACATAAAAAATTAACTCAGCCTGATGCCGATGGAGATACAACCCTCATCCAGGAAATTAACGATAAAATTATGAATTTATTTAGCAATGGTATACCAGCCTCTGTTTCACAAGATATGTTAATAGAATGGTACCAATATCATTTTGAGACTATTGACACTATACCTGAAGCTAAAAGAAAATCATTGGAGATACTATTAGGAAAACCTTTGATATTAGAGCGCTTACTCTTAGGCAAAGGTAGCGAATTATATGACCCTATGAATAATAATACAGCTGCAGGAACTGAATTTCTTAAAAATTTACTGAGGAGCGGCCCATATGCAGATAGTAAAATAGATATGGGAAATTTTCCTACTATAACATCTGATCTAGGAATATTACGATTATCAATTGATAAATATCTATTAAATGATGCTAATTTTAGTAAAACAGAAAAGGAAAATATAAAACAACTAAAAGAAATCTTTACCGCTGAATCCAAAACTAAATGGGAAGCTGTAACTACTGATAAGTTTCATTCAATCCTGCATGATGATAATGTGAAACTTAATATAAAACGGCTCATTTATAGAGATTTACAGATAAAAGCTGAAAAAAATGATAGTGATTTAGCTAAATATGCAGTTTTTTTAAAAGACTACTCTACATTTAATCAATTTACAACCCATAATTTGAAAACTGACCCTATTTTTATAGAATTAAATGATCTCATTGAATTCATTAGAAAAAAATTATTATTCGATAGATGCTAAAAATGAAATTGATATTAATCTTGATAAACTAGATACTGAGAAACTGAATTCCAGCCAACAAAATACTATTGACAGTGTAGCGTCATACCATTTATATGTAAATACTTTAAACACACTCCCTTTTTTAAAGAAAAAAGACGGAACAGTACCTGATTTTGTTAGCAGAGATGACTTGGTAAATTTATTTATTTTTGATCCAACAAGATTACTATACACCGAGTATGATAAAAATCCATCATTTGTAGAAAGAATGGGTAACATCGATGAATTTATCCAACTCCTTAATGATCGAATAAAAAAAATAAATAAAACTGGCCTGATTGTACCAGATCATGTTCCGTTTGAAAGTTTACGTAACCTTGCACAGTCCCAAGCAGAATTAACTGAGCAAAAAAATCAAGAAAAATTGGGTCAACATATCGTTATTATAGAAGAGTCATCTCACATATTACTAGCAATGAATGATCTTGTCTCCATTGGGGAACAAAAAAATCAATATCAATCCCAGCTTAAAGACATTCAAGAAATTTCTGTCAATATAAATAAATTAAACCTGGGTAGTAAAAATAATGAAGAATTTATAGCGTATTTAAATAAGGTACAAGAGGGATGCCAAAAAACATGAAAAAATTAATACAGCTGATATTATTGCAAAATTAGATTCTCTAATGACACTGTTAGATAGTAAATTCAAAACATTAAAAGAAATTGAAAAATATTTAAATACAAAGAAAACAGACAACGAATTTCTCGATCCAGAACTGCAAATTGCTTATACCCATATTCAAAAACAATTAAGCGCTATTGATAACACAAGAAAAAGAATTGATATGTTGAAAATTCAAAAATTATTGCCTAGCAATGAACAAAAAAATATTGAAGTGAAAGAAATTAAGCTTTCTCGTTCAGACGAACCAATACCTACCGGCTCTAATAAAGAAATGATTTTATACTATATAATCATGACTAAAAAAAGCATATTAGAAGGAAAACCCAATTTTGATACTATTATATCGGCAAGAGAATATCTAAATAAGATACAAAACGATCCTAAATTAACAAAATACATTAAGAGCCCTTTATCCATTGCTCTTAAATTGCAAATTGATGACATTACAAATGTGCTTATCATAGAAACTGCGCGGCAATTAAGAATATCAGGCAGAGAAGCGCTAGCGATGACTGATAGAGCCTATTTTTCTAGTGATCCAAACAAACAACCTTCACCTGACAGCATTCCCCTTTATCAAAATTATATCGATTCATGCACTGATAGAATAAGAAAAGAAATAGACTCTTGCAAAGATAAGCGCGGACGTAAAAAAATTAACAGCTTTTGGGTCGGGGTTATGAAAGAAGCCTATGCAAATAAAGATCAATTGACGCTTAATATTGTAAAAAATGCATTACAATCGCAAGATAAGAGTCAATTTAAAAATATTTTCTTTAAATCAACAAAAGAACGTTTTGAACAAATTCTTAAGATTGTCGGTGAAAAAGATGAATCAAAAGTTGACTACTTAGATAACATCAAAGATTCTATTAATAAACAAGATTATGATTTCATTCCTGATCCAACGGTTTATCAAGCTCATGCAGCAGTGGTTCAAAAAGCTGTTGCTGATGGTAAAAAACCTTCATACTCTATACGAGAACCTCTAATTCAGTTTGAAAAAGCACTTGATTACATACAAAGTCATTTTGCAGCTACACCGAACGAGCAGCCCATCATTCACGCCCAAAATGAAGCTATTGAACAACAATCACTTGCGGCTTCGAATGCAGAAACACCAATGCCCTATATTAAAAATCCACAGCCCCCAGAGCCTGTTAAGGTTGAGCCAGACAAGACTGAGATGATGATGCGTGAAATAAATTCCAAAAAACATCAGATAAGAATGACCATTTTGCCTACGCCTGAAGAAATTAATCAACATGCTGCAGATAAGGTCATTGCATATCTTAATTTAATTAAAGAAGGATGGGATGCACTTGACATTAAGGATATTGCACCCAATACACATTGTAAACATACGCCAAGAGATCTTATCAGTGATTTCCTTCGAACGTACACTTTCGCTTACCTTCAACATAATCAGGCCCCTTCATTAAGTGAAATGAAAAACAGTTTAGAACAGTTACAAAAGGACTTAAACATATCAGTCAGCTCCAATAAGGTGGCTGGTTATTTCAGAAAAAGATTCTCGGGAAATACATTTGATAGCAAACATCTGTTACAAATAAATGAAGATATTCACGCTATACATCTGATTACAGCTTCGATAGAAGCATACCTGAAACCAAATCAAGAAATAAAAGTGGCTGCGCCCGCTCCAGAGCCTATTCAACCTCAACAAGCTATTCCAACCACAGCTGTGCCCCATGCTGCAGCAACAAACCCTGAACCAATGATACGCTCTCATATACCAGATGACCCACATGAAAATAAACATCAAGATCCTTTCCCTGTTTATGAGAATCGTGAACCAGTTAATCTTACTAGTGGTAATGATACCCACCAAAATCTCAGCTTCGATCATTTTGCTGATTTTTTTCCTTTATCTGGAGAATGGAAGATTATTGAAAAAGTTTCAAATTCCGGCAGACCTGATACCGTTGGCTTGCAAACACCTGTTACTCACGATACCCCTCTGTTAAGCACACTGCCTAGGGAGTATGTTAATAAAAAAGATCATACTAAGATCCTTGAAATGCACGAAAATAATCTTATAAAAGTAAGTGTTACAACAGAACCCGACGGTTATGCGACCTTGAATAATAAGGCGGAAAAAACGAATATAGACTTAATGATTGCCAATTCAATGGTTAGTGTGTTGGTTAGCCGATGCGGTAATACACATCCCATTGAGATATTAGATTCACCTAATGAAAGCAGAATGTTTGCTCTTATTTTAGTTTGCCAAGAACGTAAGTTAAAATATACGCTAGCTGAGCCTATAAAAAACGCAACATTATCGGATGAAACAACACGAAACGCGAAACTTAAAGAGATGAGACAGGACAGGACTGAGGCGACCCAACTTGTCATTGTTAACTCGAAAAATACACGTGCAATTGATGTAACTACAGAATCAGCACCAGCACCAGCACCTACATTACATCGATAATAATATGCAGAACCTTTCAAGCTGAAACCCTTACGGGCAAAGGAATCGACACGATTTCTCAGCCTTGCAGAGAGCATTGTTGAAAAGGCATTCCAAGCAAAATCAAAAACTCCTCACTCTCATCATCACAAAATACCCCACCCCCGCGAATAATAATATCGGCAACAAAGCCGCGATCACCGGTGGAAATTGAAACACAATACTAAACTGCCCAAGCAATGCCGCCACCACATAAAAAACAAACCCAACAATGATCGCCAACAACATTCTTCTACCCACATTCATCGAGCGAGGTGCCGCAAACACAAATGGTACGGCTAATAATATCATGGTCAAAATGGCTAACGGCTGAAAAACACGCTGCCAAAATTCCAGTTGAAAACTACTAGCCTGCAAATGATTTTTTTCTAATGAACGTGAATACTTATGCAGCTTGGCCAATGACATGGCCTCAGGCTCAAGCACACCTACATTTAATAAAGTAGACGACAAGGTTAAATTCCACGTTGCCCTCGCAAATTGCTCACTCTGCGTTCTATTTTTTTTAAACGACGTTTTGGCTACATCAAACAATTGCCATTGACCATCCACTAGCTCCATGGTCTTAGCATAATAGGAAGCTAATAAATGATGGTGATCATCAAACTCATAGCGCGTGACACCTTCCAAATGACGATGGCCCATGACACGGTCTATATGTAAAAAATTAGTACCCTCATGAACCCAAATACCCGATTGCGTTGCAACAGCTTGACCATTACTCATCGCACTCGATTTATTTTTTTCTGCTAAATAATCCGCTGACGGCCCTAGCAATTCTCCAAATAAAGTCATAAAAATAATCACGACTAATGCAGCGCTCACCACACCCCCAACAATTTTCCAAACAGACGCGCCCGCGACACGCATCGCAATTAATTCATGGCTAGACGATAAGAGACCTAAACCCAGCACGCCGCCTGACAAAACTAATAACGGCGAAAACTGATAGAGCGTATGAGGTAATTGTAAAATAATATAAATAACGGCATGCCAAATGCCATACTCGCCAACGCCGATGTCATGCAACTCTTTAAGCAATCCAATAATAAAACTCAGCGCCAAGACAACTAAAAACACTAACAGTGTTGAAATCAATACGCCTTGTGCAATATATCGCTGGATCATTTTCACTGTGACTTCCTCTTATAAGACAATTTCCCCGCCTGCCACAGAAATAAAATAACAATAAAGAGTATTAATAAGCCATGCACCCACCATAACCCTAAACTAATCGGCAAGGTTTTTTGCTCTATCCAATCTCGCGCTGTAAACAGCAGCTCCACATAAACAATATAAACCAAAATAGCTGGCAAAAATTGGGCATAACGACTTTGGCGAGGACGCACATAACTCAGCGGAATGGCTAACAGTGCTAATAATAAAACGGACAATGGCATGGAAAGACGCCACTGTAGCTCAGCTGCATTGCGCGGGTTGTCGAAATAATGCTGCCATAAAGCAGTGGTGGGGATGACTTCCTGGGCTTGATGCGCGACTTCAATATTTTGATCGGGCAGCCTCACCGCGTATTTTGAAAATTGAATAATTTTATAAGCATTTTGCCCAGGCGTACCTTCATAACGAAAACCATTCACGGCAACGACAAATTTATCTTGAGTAACAGGATCTGTCATTTGATACCCTTCAGCCGCTGACAACACTGTCCAGGGATTTAAAACACCATCAGCAGTTGCTTTTTTTTGCTCGGCAACAAATAAATTATTCGCTTGTTGATGATTACGGGCAATGCTCTCTACATAGAACACGCGATGCTCATCACCCGTGAGTTGAAAACGCCCAGGCATTAAATTATTAATAACATTGCCAGCTGCAACACCTTGAGACACCAGGTTTTCTTTAACTTTCGCAACAGACGGATTAATCCATAATGTAAGCACCATGACAACAGCCATAACTACTAAAGCAAACATGGCAGTCAAGCGTACGAGTCTTTGCGTGCTAAAGCCCGAGGACTGCATCACACTTAATTCATTATCGGCATAGAGCCTGCCGTAGGTTGCAATAATTGCCAGATAAAGCCCCAGAGGCAACAACAACGCTAACAAAAATGAAATCTCAAACCCCATGACTTGCATTAAAACATTTGCCGCGATCTTACCGGACGCAGCATAACTTAAAAAACGTACCAATTGATTACTCAAAAAAACAAGCAACAGGACTAATGTTACTGCTAATAGCGCGTAACAGACCTCTTTAATCAGATAACGGGAAATAATCATTTAGCACTTCTGTCTTAATCTATGTAAAATCACGTACAGTATACAAAATCCAAGGCTCAGGAGCTAATATGAAATTTAACCTTGATTCAAAAGACATTACCCACCAAGACACCGATTGCATTATTGTCGGCCTATATGAGCAAATGGGGCTCACTCCTGCTGCCAAGCAAGTCGATAAAGTTAGCAAAGGCTATTTAACGAATTTATTAAAACAAGGTGATTTTCAAGGAAAAATGGGGCAAACGTTATTTTTGCATCATATTCCTCATTTAGCTTCACCACGCGTGCTATTGGTAGGCTGCGGCAAAGAGGCGGCTTTGAGCGTTCGTGATTATCGACGCATTTTAATGTGCAGCATCAAAGCACTTAACACCATCAAAATCAAACAAGCGACCTCTTTTTTAACAGAACTTGGCGTTGCCGGACATGGTCTGCCTTGGAAAATAAAACAGGCTGCGGCTATCGCATCAGATGCTATGTATTGTTTTGATCAATTTAAGAGCACGAAAGAGCCTAAGCCAACATTAAGAGAAATCAATCTGTATGCGCCCAAGGATCAATCTTACAAAGCGTGCGAAGCGGCGCTAAACCAAACTGTTTGTATCAATGATGGCGTCGAATTCACCAAGAACTTAGCGAATGTACCTAGCAATATTTGTACTCCAACGTATATTGCGGCAGAAGCAAAAAAACTAGGACAACAATATAAAAACCTGAGCGTTAAAGTCTTGGACGAAAAAGCCATGGCTGCATTAGGCATGGGTGCTTTGTTAGCTGTTTCCAAAGGCAGCGCTCAGCCCGCAAAATTAATCTGTCTGGAATACAAAGGCACTACGAAAAAACAAGCTCCGATTGCATTAGTAGGAAAAGGTGTCACATTCGATACGGGTGGAATTTCTTTGAAACCTGCTGATGCCATGATTGGAATGAAATACGATATGTGCGGCGCTGCCACGGTATTAGGCACCATAAAGGCAGCGGCAGGACTGAAATTGCCTCTGCATTTAGTAGGTATTATTGCTGCTGTTGAAAACATGCCGGGTGGGTCTGCTTGCAAGCCTGAAGATATAGTCACTACTCTCTCAGGTCAGACTGTTGAAATTATGAATACTGATGCCGAAGGACGTCTTATATTGTGTGACGCCTTAACTTACGTTGAACGCTATAAACCCGCTGCAGTTATTGATATTGCCACTTTGACGGGTGCAGTTGTTGTGGCTTTAGGTCAACATGCGTCGGGTTTATTGAGTAATCATGAGCCTTTAGCTATGGCATTACTGGAGGCAGGTATTGAAAGCCATGATCGTGCTTGGCAATTACCGCTGTGGGATGATTATCAAGAACAACTAAAGAGCCCATTTGCTGATATGTCTAATGTGGGCGGCAAACAAGCGGGTACGATTACGGCAGCTTGCTTTTTATCCCGCTTTGCTAAAAAATTCCACTGGGCGCATTTAGATGTGGCAGGAACGGCTGCGATGATGATGGGAGGGAGTGAGCGATATGCGACAGGTCGGCCAGTGCCTTTGTTGATGCAGTATTTAATTAATCAAACGAATATCAGCAAGTAAAATGCAGATGCTTAGAACACCTCTCCCCTTG
>DHJK01000100.1:0-12401 GCA_002404295.1 Legionellales bacterium UBA4722 | reverse complement strand
ACAAGGGGAGAGGTGTGCTAAGTAATAACAAATACAACGAAAGCGATGAGATAAATCATGCCCAAAATTGATTTCTATCTAATACCAGAACCCGGCGACAAAGAGCGCTTGGCGTTCGCATGTCGATTAGTTGAAAAAATATATAAACAACAACGCCGAATTTATATTCATACTGAAAATCAAGCAACCGCTCATCATGTTGATGAGCTATTGTGGACTTACCGTGAAGATAGCTTCCTCCCTCACAATTTATATGGTGAAGGACCAGACCCTGCCCCGCCTATTCAAATTGGCTACGACAAGATACCTGACAAACACCGAGATATTTTAATTAATCTAAGCCCCACCGCTCCCGAATTTTATAACCAATTTTCACGCATCCTCGAATTAATCTCGAGTGAACCAGCCGCCACAGAATCAGGCCGTGAACGCTATAAATTCTACCGCACGCAAGGCTTCGACATAACCACTCATAAATTAGCAACCTCTACAGAAGTATAAATCATGGAAAAAACATACAACCCGCATACAATCGAACAAACCTGGTATCAAACCTGGGAAAAAAATAATTATTTTGCGCCACAAGGTGACGGCGAACCCTACTGCATCATGTTACCACCACCCAATGTCACGGGTAGCCTGCATATGGGACATGGTTTTTGCTTCAGTGTCATAGATATATTGATTCGTTACCACCGCATGCAAGGACGACGCACACTGTGGCAAGGCGGCACCGATCATGCAGGTATCGCAACACAAATGGTAGTTGAGCGCCAACTCATGCTAGAAGGGAAATCACGGCACGATTTAGGACGCCACGCTTTTATTGAAAAAATCTGGGATTGGAAACAAGAATCCGGCGGCAATATCACACGCCAATTACGACGTCTAGGTGCATCTATTGATTGGACACGTGAATGTTTTACTATGGATGATTCTTTATCCAAAGCAGTCAGCGAAGTCTTTATTCGTTTACATGATGAAGGCCTCATTTACCGCGGCACCCGTCTCGTGAATTGGGATCCTAAATTATTAACCGCTATTTCTGATCTAGAAGTCGTTCACTCTGAAGAAGAAGGCAAAATGTGGCATATACGCTATCCTCTCGTGGGTAGCGATGATTCTATTACTGTTGCAACCACACGCCCAGAAACATTATTAGGCGATGTGGCAGTTGCAGTACACCCTGAAGATGAACGTTATAAGCATTTAATTGGCAAACATCTGCAACTACCTTTAGCGGGCAGAACAATCCCCATTATTGCCGATGATTATGTCGATAAAGACTTTGGCAGCGGATGCGTAAAAATCACACCCGCACATGATTTTAATGATTATGCGATTGGACAACGTCATCGCTTAAAACCACTGAATATCTTCACACCCGATGCGCATTTAAACGCAAGCACCCCCAACGCCTATCAAGGTTTAGAACGTTTTGCTGCACGCGAACAAATTATTCATGATCTAGAAGTACTGGGTTTAATAGAAAAAATTGTTAAACACACTTTAAAAGTACCCCGCGGCGACCGCTCTGGCGTTGTCGTCGAACCTTATCTCACACAGCAATGGTTTATGAAAATGCCATCCTTAGCTGAACCTGCCATCAAAGCAGTAGAAAATGGAGATCTAAAATTTGTTCCTGAAGGTTGGAACAAAACCTATTTCCAATGGCTCAATAATATTGAAGACTGGTGTATCAGCCGCCAACTTTGGTGGGGACATCGCATTCCCGCATGGCATGATGAAAATGGTGAAGTATATGTGGGTCTTGATGAGTTAGATACACGTATCAGAAATAACATTCCATCCGATGTCATGCTGCAACAAGACCATGATGTGCTAGACACTTGGTTTTCTGCAGCGTTATGGCCTTTCTCAACCTTAGGCTGGCCAAAGCAAACAACCGATCTCAGCACTTTTTATCCAACTAATGTATTAGTCACCGGCTTTGACATTATCTTTTTCTGGGTTGCTAGAATGGTCATGCTGGGGTTGAAGTTTACTGAGCAAGTACCTTTTAAAGAAGTTTTCATTACTGGCCTGATTTTAGATGCCGAAGGCCATAAGATGTCAAAATCGAAAGGCAATGTATTAGATCCGCTAGATTTAATCGATGGCATTAAGCTGGATGCGCTCGTGAAAAAGCGTACCCATGGCATGATGCAGCCTGCGATGTCACAAAAAGTTGAAAAAAACACACGTCAACAATTTCCTGAGGGTATTGAGGCGCACGGCACAGATGCATTACGTTTTACTTTTTGTGCTTTTGGGTCACATGGGCGTGAAATTCGTTTTGATATAAGTCGTTTGGAAGGTTACCGTAATTTTTGTAATAAAATATGGAATGCGGCGCGTTATGTTTTAATGAACACGGAAGAAAAAGACATCGGACTCACTGATGCCTCTATGGAATTGTCATTGCCTGATCAATGGATATTGTCACGCTTACAAGATACGATCCAAGCTGCGCATGAGACATTAGCTACCTATCGATTTGATTTATTGGCTAATACACTCTATGAATTTGTTTGGAATGAATTTTGTGACTGGTATCTGGAATTATCAAAACCGATTTTAACGTCTGCTGATAGTTCAGAAGAACAATTACGTGGTACACGACATACGCTTATTTTTGTTTTAGAAAATATATTGCGATTGCTGCATCCAGTCATGCCGTTTATTACCGAAGAAATTTGGCAACGTATTGGACCCATGGCAGACATCAAGGGTGACACGATTATGCTGCAACCTTACCCATTGGTAAATGCGGCTTTAAAAAATGTGACTGTTGACAATGAATTGGAATGGATCAAGCAATTTATTATCGCCATCCGCACGGTTCGCAGTGAAATGAATATTGCGCCTGGGAAATTATTGGCTGTGTTATTACATAAAGGGACTTCGGTTGATAAAGAGCGTTATGAAAATAATGCGAATTTGATTTTACGACTAGCCCGGTTAGAAAGTTGCACTTGGTTAACAGAAAATGAAACACACCCTGAATCAGCGACTGCGTTAGTGGGTGAGTTGGAAATTCTGATTCCGATGGCAGGATTGATTAACAAGGAAGAAGAGTCTGCACGATTAACAAAAGAAATTGCGAAACTTCAGAAAGAAACGGAACGGGCTGAAATGAAATTACAGAACCCGAGTTTTGTGGATAAGGCGCCGGCTGAGGTCGTAGAAAAAGAACGGGAGAAATTGGCGGAAGTTAAAGCGACGTTAAAAAAATTACAAGCACAGCAGGAGCGGATTGCGGTTTTGTAGACTGCTGATGCTTAGGACACCTCTCCCCTTGTGGGAGAGGTGTCCTAAGCAGCTACACATTTTTAAAACTCATTTACTGGATGTTAGTGCGCATTCACGGAAAGACACATCATGATGGGGCGCTGAACAATGACGCCCCGTTACATATATATAATACCTTGATTTAATTGAACAAAAAAATTCAAAATCTCTGCTATACTTAATGCAAGTCCATTTAATAAACATCTTTTCTGGAGGAGAAATATTTATGCGAGAATATAGAATAGCTACACCTTTTACTAAATATCAAGCCACTCCCTCTTCTGGAAGATATGAGTTCAAACCTGGTGAATTCACATTAGAACCCTTCGCTGCTAGTGACCCATCTAATATTTTAGTAGACGTTAACAGAGAAATGAAAAATGGTGAAATTGATGAGTGTAATATGGTAGTAACTTTTAAAGATATTAGTGAGCCCAAGCCGGGAAAAATATATCTAAGAATAAAAAATAAGCAACTTGTTTATACAGCTATGACATCTCAAGGAAAAATTCTTAAAAATATAATTCTTAAAGGTGTGCCTGCTCCAAAAGATTTAACACAAGAAGAGGCGGATAAATTAAAAGAAAGCATATTAAAAAACATGTCACAATCAGGATACACTCTTAAAAAACCCTCGTTACTTGATTGCAGAGTAGAAGATTTAAGGTTAACTTCTAGGCAACGCAGACTATATGACGCACCACAAACTACTCTACTTTATTTGGACCATAGCAAGATATCTAGCATGATGATGCCGATGCTTGATAACATGAGAGAGGAAGATTCTCGTGCATTGCTTCATCACATGAGAGAAGATCTTAAACTCCGTCTGACAAAAGAAGACTATATTCCATCGCCAGTAAAAGACAGAATATTATCAAAAGAAAATCGATCATTAGCAGAGAAGGTAATAAATTCATTAGATGAATCTACTATCAACAAGATGAGCGCAGATGACGCTAAAAAAATGATACAAACAATCTTGCAAAAAGGAAAAATTGATAAGCTTACTCTATCTCCTTTTCTTGTAAAAATTTGCACCAGAGAATTACTTGTAGAATACAAGACAATCGTCACCAACCAAGTCGAATTTACAAAAGATCCTGCCGGTTTGAATGGCTTTAAAAAACTTTTAGAAACGCATTTATTATCTACGGCACCGGAAGAAAAACGAGAATTTTTAGCAGATAGTATTGCTCGTAATTTTCATCAAAGCGGATTTATGGCTGCAACTCGAGCCTATTTCCAGTTTAAATTTCAACACACAGTCATGAATACTCCAGAAGACCAACAACAAAATGTACAACAACTTGTCGATCCCCGAACAAAAAAGTTCACTATGAGTTGCAACGAAAATGGCATTGTTTCATTTAAAGCAACAACTGGTTATGCTGACGTTCAAACAAAAGGCACAAAATCAGACAACGCCGTTGTAAAAGGAGGCGCAAGCTTTGTGGAAATTGATTCTACTATTCAGATTAGCGCTGCTCCATCCAGCACACCTGATCAAACTCATGAACTGGAATTGACAAGCGGACCTTTGACAATTCGAAAACAACCTCTCGCTATAAATGGAAAAAGAGCTACATTTCTCAACTCTTTTTTATCACTAATGTGCGATGACCCCTTAAATGCCAAAAATGGTATTTTTTTACTGAATCAGAAACCTACTAATGATGAAATGAAAGCAATGAAAGAGATGGCAACATATCTATATTTTGAAGGTGATAAATTGAAATATATGGTAAAAGATTTCGATAGACCATCCATTGAAGGAACAGTACCCACAAATAAATTAGATATTACTTGTCTTAAGAAAACAGCTGAAGAAAAAACCAATAGTCATCACGATATACGCGCTCGTGGGGCTGAAAAATTTAAAGACTCTAAAGAACAAAAGCAACTCTCTGCTCTATTTAAAATTGCAAAAGCATTAGAAGAACCTCCTCCTCAGAAAAAATATTCTGGTTTCCTAGGTTACATACAAAGAGCATGGGGCGGAGAGTCTAAAGAGAAAAAGAACACGCCTGAGCAAGCTAAAAATAAAGTTGATGCACCACCTTCAAATACTCCCAGGCTTGGCTAGCCCAAGGCTAGCTAAGACCATATCTTCTATCCACAACAGTTTCATCATTTCTATTATCATTATTTTTTATAATATTTAAACTATAGCTCTCAAATACTCTCAACGAAGCCGGTTTAGGCAGCGAGAAGTGCTTGTATTATTTTAAAATGATTAAATGCGATGGCGTAGCAGTAGGCACCAGAAAAGCATGCTGAGTTGTTATGGAAAGGGGTAGTTACTTCATTCAGTTCAGTGACGGGGGATTTTACAGAGTTTGCGATAGTGACTAATCCGTGAAGAAATTGATTTAATTCTTCTTGGGAAATGTTGTGATTTAGAAGGTCTTTATAGTTTAGATTCCGGGTTTTCATGATTTAATGCTCCATGCAAATACTATAATAAACAGATAATAGCTCACGTCGCCGTCGTCATTGCGAGCGAAGCGAAGCAATCCATCTCGAAAGCAAGGCTTCAGAAAGCTGATCTTAGGTACTAAGCTTTGCTTTCGAGATGGATTGCTTCGCTTCGCTCGCAATGACGACGGTGGAGTTAGCTGTTACATAAACAGTTACTATGATAAGCATGCGTTAGGAATAGCAAGTGCTATACCACGCAAATGCTGTGAACAATGACGCTCTATTCAAACCCCTTCTTTTTCACTAGCAAATCAATTTCCTTCAAACAAATCAACAACTCTTCTATTTTATCCAACGGCCACATATTCGGCCCATCCGAAGGCGCACGATCTGGATCAGGATGTGTTTCCATAAAAATACCTGCAACCCCCACTGCAACAGCAGCGCGTGATAACACAGGCACAAATTCACGCTGACCGCCTGTTGAGCCACCCAACCCACCCGGCAACTGCACAGAATGCGTTGCATCAAACACCACAGGACAGCCCGTCTCACGCATAATGGCAAGCGACCGCATATCAGACACTAAATTGTTATACCCAAAGCTCGCACCACGCTCACAAACCATGATCTGCTTATTACCTACAGCAAGCGCTTTTTCGGCGACATTTTTCATATCCCAAGGCGAGAGAAATTGTCCTTTCTTAATATTCACCGGTTTATTTTGACGAGCAACCCGTTCAATATAATTCGTTTGCCTACATAAAAAAGCAGGTGTTTGCAGCACATCAACCACATCTGCAATCTCTTCAATAGGACTATCATCATGCACATCGGTCAAAACAGGCACGCCTACCGTTTTTTTGACAAGCTGAAGAATACGCAACCCTTCTTCAATACCGGGGCCGCGATAACTTGTACCAGACGTACGATTTGCTTTATCAAACGATGATTTATAAATAAAATGAATATTAAGCCGTTGCGTTAATTCTTTTAAGACACCCGCAGTATCCACAGCAAACTGTTCACTCTCAATCACACAAGGTCCTGCGATCAAAAAAAACGGTTGATCTAAACCTACTTCAAATCCGCAGACCTGCATGCGCTTTTCTCCTGCTGTGTTTGATAAAGGGTTGCTGCGCGAATAAACCCATTAAATAATGGATGCCCATCACGCGGTGTTGAAGTAAATTCCGGATGGAATTGACAAGCCACAAACCAAGGATGATCAGGCAACTCAATCATTTCAACTAAATTATCTTGCGAACGACCGGATACCACCATGCCGGCCGCTAACACTTGCGGCAGTAAAATATTATTCACTTCATAACGATGCCTATGTCGCTCAATAATTTCATGCTTACCATATAATTTTTCAGCTAAAGATCCCGATGCAAGTTTACAAAGCTGGCCACCCAACCGCATCGTGCCGCCTTTATCCGATTGTTCATTACGCACTTCAATTTCGCCGTCTGCATTGGTCCATTCAGACACTAACGCAATCACAGGATATTGTGTTGTTGGATCAAACTCAGTACTATTTGCATCTTTCATACCCGCTTTGTCTCGTGCGAATTCGATAATCGCAATTTGCATGCCTAAACAAATACCGAGGTAGGGAATTTTATGTTCTCTGGCAAAACGTGCAGCCAAAATTTTGCCTTCTACGCCGCGCTTACCAAATCCGCCGGGCACGATAATGCCATCCATTCCCTTTAATGCATCTGAACCATTACGTTCAAGGTCTTCAGAGTCAAGATAGTGAATATTAATATGTGTGCGCGTTTGAATACCAGCGTGCAGTAATGCTTCGGATAACGATTTATAGGATTCTGTTAAATCAACATACTTACCCACCATGCCAATATTAACTTCATTTTCTGGATGACGATACGCATCCACGACTCTATCCCACTCCGTTAAATCAGCAGGCTTGGTTTCCATCCTCAAAATATCCATCACGATTTGATCTAATCCCTGCGCATATAATTCATGCGGAATTTGATAAATAAAATCGACATCTTGTAATGGAATGACAGCACGTTGTTCCACATTGGTGAATAAAGCGATTTTTGAACGTGCACCGTCTGAAATAGGACGATCAGAACGGCAAAGCAAAATATCGGGTTGAATACCAATAGAACGTAATTCTTTAACAGAATGCTGTGTGGGCTTAGTTTTGATTTCACCCGCTGTCGCAATATAAGGAACTAGTGTTAAATGAATGAATAACGCATGTTGACGACCTAACTCCACGCGCATTTGACGAATGGCTTCTAAGAAAGGTAAAGACTCAATATCACCTACTGTGCCGCCAATTTCAATCAAAGCGACATCCACGTCGCCTGCGCCTGCTATAATGCAGCGTTTAATTTCATCGGTAATATGAGGAATCACCTGCACCGTGCCGCCCAAATAATCCCCACGGCGTTCATTGCGGATGACATTGGCATACACACGGCCACTGGTGAAATTGTTTTTCTTGCTCATAGTGATGCGTACAAAACGCTCATAATGCCCCAAGTCCAAGTCAGTCTCTGCCCCATCTTCGGTGACAAACACTTCCCCGTGTTGCAACGGGTTCATGGTACCTGGATCCACATTGATATAGGGATCCAACTTGAGTAAATTAACCTTGAGACCACGCGCCTCCAGGATTGCGCCCAGAGATGCGGATGCAATGCCTTTGCCCAAGGAGGAAACCACACCACCTGTAATAAAAATATATCGCGTCATAGCCCGCTCCACTTAATGAAAGCGACTGTAACAAAATCAAAATCCCGCTGCAATGAACTTTGCGATTTGGGTACCCAGAGGTGTCATTCCCTGCTACGGCCACTACCGTCCGGTTAATCAGTTTTATAAATGCACAGTCTTTGCAGAGGCGGGACACATTGGGGAGACGCTAAATAATTACAAAAACAACAAGTTATTGACTCAGGCTTCGTCTGCCTTTAGGCTAAGATTCTTGTAATTCCATTGGAGATACTTATGTTGCTTAAAATTTTCACAACTGTAATAGTCCTTTTAGTCGTATTAGTCGGTGCATTGATTCTGGCACAACAAGCTGGATACGGCCCTACTGTTAATCTGAGCATTTTCCGCGATTTCTTTGATGTGTCTTTACCTGTATTGGCATTTGGTGCGTTGATTAAATATCTTTGCTCGTTTTCATGCAGAGCTTGCCAATGTCGTTGTGGTAAAAAAGATTAATTAAAATAATCGAGCCGGGCACCGGCACGATTTTGGCTTAGAAGGCCCCTGCCCCTCTCCCGCACTAGGAAATAGTGTTTTAGTCATCGCTTATGAGCGGGATAGGGAACCTTCTAAACGACATCATCTCAATCCTCACCTTCTGCCTCCAAATATTCCAAATAGAAACAGATAGTTATTAGCAAAAAATTGATTTTCATGCTAAATAATACTATACTCAAAAAATGAAGATCCACATAATAATTAGACATTAATAGAGGAAATGATCAAATGTATAAACAACTTTTTTTATTATTGTTCTCTTGTTGCTTGGTAAGCCAATCATTGCTGGCTGATCAATGCCCTGAGATAACTATAGCCGCACCTTCTTCTGACGGCGTAACCCCTCCTGACCCGCTAAAGGCAACCATTACCTCTCTTGTCCCGCTAAAGGTCACACCGCCAGCAGGATGGAAGGTGACAACTCATGAGATTGATATAGCCTCCACCAGCTATCATGTATCTGCACTTCAGGAACATGTTAGGATGACAATGTACGAGATTGATGAAGCTACCAGATCTGCCACGGAGGAAGCTGCTAGATATGCTAAGGATTACCCTGAAAGCCCTCAACCTGAACTTCAACTTCAAGACGTGGCACCTTTTGAATACCATGTTTTAACTGAGAATGTTGATAACGTAAATAAAGCTAATACTATCTCACTTCATTCTTGTCAATATGGTCTGCTTTGGACAAAATACAACAGACCACTCTATTACAAAGAGAGAGAGGGAACCGGAGAATGGGGGGGAAGAGCTTTAAGAGGATGGAAAAACCTTACTTGTATAGATAGATTTACTTGTATGGATAAATATTACTATCTATACCACTCTTTAATTGAACTTACACCTATATCCACAATAACAATTGATGTGTCTTCTATCTTAGATAACAACTACACAGGATGGACGAAGACGAGATACGGTGGGTTTGATTGTAATCATGACCACATAACTGATCCTAAATGTACCTGGGTAGCCGGCGCACCACCTCCCCCTAAAGCACCATTCTTTAACCCAGACAGCCAAACAAAACCAAGTATTATAAACTTACTGCCATAACTCAGGTTAACGAAAGCTGTAGATGAAAGTGACGTCCAGGCATACGCTGATAATCCTTTGCCTGGAAAAAATCTGCTACTGCAATTAAAGTATCACGCACAAAGAATAAGGGTATCCGATCTCGCTCCCACGGAGGAATGGCCCATTCTTGCATGAGATGTTTTAACAAGCGATGGCAACGTCTATCGGGGAAATAACAACGTTCACCGCCTTGACGAAAACGAACTGTGACGTGCTGAATATCCAAACTGAGACCGACGCCTTCAGTGACGGTTGCGCGTAATTCTCCGAGATGAGGAATACTCAAAGGCTGAGTTAAATCCCAGACAAATACTTGAGTTGTATCATACGGTGATAATGCAAGCATAATATAGAGTTCGTCGCGATAACGGCGTAACTCGACTTGATCCCAACGCATTAGCGGTAATTTATCCGATTGCGATTCCAAAAAATCATGTTGAATATGATGTAATTTTACTGACGATGGCACTGTAAACCCACGTTCTACAAACCAGACACGTAATACTTGGCGTTGACGCGCGTGATTCAGCAATCTTAGTTTTTTAATTGAGAGTGTCAAACCGCTTTCGCCACGACAGAGTGCTAAATCCTCTAAAGCAACACCAGCAATAAATGCTTCCGCATCCGCACAATTCTCAGCGACACGCGCCAATGTTTTAGTAACCGTCGGCCATCGTTGTTTTAAAACAGGTAAAACAGCGTGTCTTAAAAAATTTCGTGTAAAACTTTTATCTTCATTGGATTCATCATTGATCCATGTTAAATGCTGTTCTTCTGCATAGTGTTTTAACTCAAGACGCGATGCAGACAATAAGGGTCTGGCATGAAATCCTGCTGCAAATGTTTTTAATACAGGCATCGCAGACAAGCCCTTAGGGCCCGCCCCACGAAACAATTGTACTAATAACGTTTCTGCTTGATCATCTTGCTGATGGGCTGTTAATAAAATATCTTGCGGCGCCAGTAAATCTACAAAAACAGCATAACGAAGATCGCGCGCGACTTCTTCTGGGCTGTCTCCAAGTGACGCTTTAGCATTGACAGATTTTTGAATAAATTCGATTTGTAACTCAGCACACACTTTTTCACAATGCATTGACCAGTCATACGCATTGACACTCAACCCATGATCCACATGCACTGCTTTTAAACGCACCGGATACTGTTTGCGTAACTCAGCGCAAAGATGCAATAACACATGCGAATCCAAGCCACCGCTATAACCTATCCAGTACGTTTTATCTAACCCCTGCTCAAGACAAAATGTCTTGATAGAATCAATCAGCAATGCCATAAGACATCAAGCGCTTATAACGCATATCAATTAATTGTGTGGTTGAATAACCCTGCAATTGCATTAAATTATCTGCGAGTGCCAGTTTTAATTTTGCGGCTATCTCATCATAGTTACGATGCGCACCACCTAGGGGTTCTGGAATAATTTGATCAATCAACTTTAAGTCTAGATTCTGTTGTGCGGATACACCCATCGCTTCTGCTGCGACCGATGCTTTATCTGAATTTTTCCATAAAATTGACGCACAGCCTTCAGGCGAGATAACTGAATAAATAGAATACTGCAACATCAAAATGCGATCACCTACACCAATGGCTAATGCACCCCCTGAACCGCCTTCGCCAATCACTGTGCAAATAATCGGGGTTTTTAAACGCGACATCACAAATAAATTTCGCGCAATCGCTTCGCTTTGATTGCTTTGTTCCGCTTTAATGCCTGGGTAAGCGCCAGGGGTATCAATGAAAGTAAATATCGGCAATTTAAATTTTTCAGCCATTTGCATTAAACGCAACGCTTTACGATAATCTTCTGGGTTAGGCATACCAAAATTACGCTCTACCTTTTCTTGCGTTTTACGGCCTTTCTCATGGCCTATCACCATCACAGGTTGATCATCAAATCGTGCGATGCCTGCTACAATAGATGACCCTTTAGAGACAGAGCGATCACCATGCAGCTCATCAAATTCTGTAAAGAGTCGGCTGATGTAGTCGATAGCATGCGGCCGCTGAGAATGGCGAGCTAGCTGGGTAATTTGCCAAGGGCTTAAATGGGAAAAAATATCTTTGGTCAATTGACGACTTTTGCTTTCTAAGCGCGAAATTTCATCACTCAGATTCACCGCACTGTCTTTATCCACCATACGCAGTTCTTGGATCTTCGCTTCAAGCTCGGCAATGGGTTGTTCAAAATCTAGAAAGTTTAAATTCATGACTTATTTCTCAGCATGTATAACAGATGGGCTATATCATAGCCGAAGTGACGGCAGCTCGCATCTTTAAATGTATAGTCTAATAGAATCAGCAAATAAACTGCTTAGCACTACCTCGCCCCT
>DHJK01000062.1 GCA_002404295.1 Legionellales bacterium UBA4722 | reverse complement strand
TTCTTTATTATTATAACTCGGTGATATTAAACGATAATCATTCCACATATTTTTTTCTAAATTCAACACCACGCTGAAACTCTTGCTGCATACCTTCTGCCGTTAACTGACCCAACCCTTCTAACCAAACATGCGGCGCTTTGGGTATCTCTCTCAACGGTGTTCTATCTCCATGACGAATCACATCAAATGAAAAAACCAACGTTTCTTGGGCAAACACATTAATGCCTATAACTAATAATAAAATAAATAAACTTAGTTTTTTAAAAATCATGGTAGATAACACCCCAAACAGCCAATACAACTCTATGTATAAAATGAAGCCAGCATAAATGCAAGTCAATCTTAGCATTTAAAAAAATGAACTCTGACTTATCTTTAGATAAATAAAAATTCGAGCAACATTTGCATTTATAACACAAATTCAATAAAATAGCACATTATATAATCTTATAATAAAAGGTATTAAAATGGAATCAAAACGAGAAATTCAACCCACCAGCACTTTTGAGACGTTTATCTTAGAAACTTTTCCCACTGTAAAAAAATATTGTGATGAAATGATGCAGGGGAAATCATCTAGTTTTTATTCGTCTGATAAAATTTTTAAACAAGATTTTTTGACCTGCGCTAATCACCCGCTTCGGTCAAAAAGATTTGCTGCCGGTTTAGCTTATCAATTATTTTGCGCGTATAAAAAACTATTAGCAGATGGCGCATTAAGTAAAGGTGATTTATTTCATGTATTAGAGTGCGGAGGAGGTGATGGTAACTTATGTTATCAGATCATTAAAATTATTGAAGAAATGGCAATGATAAAGAAAAACACAGAATGGAAATCATTACTGGATGCTCTTCAGTATCACCTTATTGAACGCTCCCATGGATTAGCAGAGGCACAAAAAAAACGTAACAGTGACTATATAAAATCACAAAAAGTGACAGTCAACGAAGGCGATGCACTTCGTTTATCTGATTCACTCAAAGGTATTAATATTGCTGTCGCTCTATCAAATGAGCTTCTTGATATGTTTCAACCCAATGTCGTAATGATGAATAAAGATCGCACGCTCAAAATTAAACATGTATTGCCTTTTATTTCTGCAGCAGAACTTAAAAAAATCGTTGAAGAAGATAAGTATATACAAATAAAAGAACAGTCAGATGTGTACAAAGGTCTACTGGAGGAAAATTTGCTAGGAAGTCAGCAGCCGGCTAAGTTATGTGATTCTTTAGCACATCTTTCAGATCAGATCTTGTTATCTGAAAATACGTTTCTGGAATTACATAGCCTTATACCTGAAGATAAATATCAGTCTCAATTTACATTTTTTGAAGTGAGCCTTGTATCAGCACATGCAGTACCTGAGGTGAATGCTTTTATTAATAGACACCCTGAATTTGTTGAAAGAATGCTACCTGAAGCATCTTATCTTATAGAAAATGATATTTTACTTTATCTACAAGGTGTAAAAGAGAAATTGATTCCGGGCGGTGAAATCATTACGATTGATTATGGCGATAATGCAGATGCGGCAGATCAACAGTTTAGAACCATCAAGAAGATGAGCCAGGGCAGAAATATTTTCGTTTTACCGGGCTTTAAAGATATTACACATGATGTAGGTATGACCACTGTTGCTGAGGAAGGGGAAACGTTAAAATTGCCTTGCCGCTACTACGGCCATCAAAATTCATTATCGGTTGATATATTCCCAGAAGATGTATTAAGCTCTGAGGCCAAAAAAACATACAATCAAGCAAACAACAGAATAGACAATTTTAAAGTCATGCTTCAAATTAAGGGTGAAAGTAAAGAAGCGCTAGCTGTTACTCATCGTTTCAAAGGCAAAAGCCAGCCTGTCACATATACTGAGCTCGCAACTCTCCCACCTCTTTATGCAATCAATGCATCAGGTGAGTTTACAATTAACCTAGAAAAGCAAGATACTGAATTCGTTGAGCGTTATATAGCAATACTGGAGAGAGCGCGTTCATCCCTACTCAGCGCCGACACTGCAGATTTACCAACCGAAGAAGAAGCAAGAGCATTTATACTAAATAAGAACGCATTAATTGCGCTTCAATGTATAAAAAACAAAGAGCTTCTTCATGAAGATCAAATATCATTCATATCTGAGGCAACAGGACTTACCCCTTTCCGTCTCAGCAAATACCCAACTCTACGTGACGAAGTGATTTCTCAATTAAACAATATCACGGGTATTACTTGGGATTATCAAAACCCTAAAGCAACCGCATATCTCAATGATAAGGATAAGATTAAACTTATTGAAGAAT
Organism: Legionellales bacterium UBA4722; assembly: GCA_002404295.1. Classification (GTDB taxonomy): domain Bacteria; phylum Pseudomonadota; class Gammaproteobacteria; order DSM-16500; family DSM-16500; genus UBA4722. The sequence continues at coordinate 452 of DHJK01000062.1, read as the reverse complement.
CTTTAAAAACAGTTGGATTATCTGTTATTGTGGAAATGTCTGAAACATCTTCGAGTAAAATTACTTTACGCATAGATAATGTTCGTTATGATACACCGTGGGAAAAGTTTTACTCGAATAAAGCTTCAGCTCAACAATCAAAAGATCCTATTAAGACAAGACCTTCTGAAGAAAAATTAGCTCACACAATTCGTTCTCCCATTACAGCAAAGGGTGATATACATAATCAATTTGTTAAGCAGATATCCTCATTGATTCAAGGTCATGAAAATGAATTTAAGCCTTTTTTAGACTCCTTAAATAAAAAAGAGTATTCACAAGCATTACGTAGAATCAGCACTGCTACATCAGAATTGGCTTATCGTGTTATTCAAGAACTTTTAAAAGCAAAAAAATCATTAGATTTTGACATAGATGGAGTAGCAAGTGTGGGCGGACCTTCAGCATTGCAT
>DHJK01000195.1:15005-17543 GCA_002404295.1 Legionellales bacterium UBA4722 | reverse complement strand
ATTTAGCGCCAGCGACTAATTAGCGCCTATGCAAACACTTTTAATTTTTATCCGGCGGCAAAAAGCCCACCATTATTTTTACCGGCGGCGCATTTTTATTTCTCAACCACCCAAACTCATAAACTTGCGGCTTGCTCATTTTTTCAAAACGCTTTTCCACCTCATCCTGCGTCACTCTCTGACCTTCCGATAAATCCCAAACAAAGATGGCCCCATTTTCTTTTAGCTTTTGTTCATCAATCCAAGGGCTGAGCCGATGATTCCAATCAATATAAACTTGTGGTCTGTCACTAGAATAAAATGCCATATTCCCAGCAAGCCAACGCGACCCTGCGATATATTTTAACGGTGTATGATATTTTTCATGCCAATACTGAGTAAATAAGACAGCTATCTTTTTTCCAGGATAATTTGCACTGGATGGTTCATTAGCTCGTATTAATGAAACGGTATAAGCGGTGACTGTTATTATTAAAAATCCAAAAATCACTGCAATAAATCGATAAAATTTAGCGGGTGTTAAAAAAGGTTGTAACCACACAATTAAAATCAGTCCCCACAGTGATAATAAGGGTTGCCCCCATCCTGCTCGTAATTTAATGCCTGTGAAAGCGGATAGTAAAACAGTCAGCAAAAAGGGGCCGACGCCTATCCAAAATAAAAACGCTTTATCAAACTGGCTAATCACCATGGCAGGCGTTAAACGGCAAGGTTTTTTTCCAATAAATAAAACCGAAAATAAAAACAACATAGGCAGCAGCACTTCAAATTGCTGCCAAGCAAATTGAAGAGGAAAAAATAAATGGTTGTACCAGCTAGGTGGGCTCGTCACACGGCCCACTGCATAATCGAGTGTTACAAAATCATGCGAAAACAACCAAACAACATGCGGCGTAATTACCGCAATAAAAACCAATGCAGCAAGATAGAGTCCAGATTTTTTAAATTGTTCACGTCCTTTTGATGTGGTCAATAACAGCAATGCCATTGGCAATAATAGCAGCCCGATATAGTATTTAGTCATCATCCCTAGACCCGCGAACAATCCAGTGAGCACCCAATCCCGTAATTTATTCAATCGCAATGCTTGATAAAAAAACAAAGCAGTTAACGCCCAAGTCGCTAATTCCAAGGTGTTATCATTAAAATCGATCGCATGAAAATTATAATATTGCATGCCTTCTAGTAAAAGTACTGCTAATAAAGCATAAATAGGCGGTACTATTTTTTTACCTAATCGCCACACCGCCCAAAAACAGATCGCTACAGAGATTTGGCTAAAAAGATAAATCGCCCAACCGGAATGTCCATCTATTTTGAGCGCAAGCGCAGTTAACCATCCATTCATAAAAGGATTTTTATCATATCCCCATTCGAGCTGCCTACCCCATAAAGCACCTTCCATCGAATCCATAGGCAACGTAAAGCGGGTGAGGGCGGGCGCTAATGTCCATGCAATGACATGGAGAAAAATAAAAGCTATCAGCCAGTATGTTGCCCGGATATTTTTTATAAGAGGGTTAATCATTAGCAAATTTCGCTTCTTTTACAAGGATAGTCGGTGCTGCCCATTTCTACTTGAATAGTGGTATGATCAATTTTAAATTTATCTTTTAACACTTCATTAATGCGATCATAATCTGCATCCGATAAAGCGCCACCAGGCATAATCAAATGTGCTGTTAACGCGACTTCTTTTGTACTTAATCCCCAAATATGCAAATCATGCACCGCTTGTACTTTTGGTAAATTTTGCAAAAACTCTTGAATTTCTTGTTGATTAATGTGGCGAGGAACCGCATCTAAAATCAATCCCACTGAATCACGTAATAACCCCCATGTTCCCCAGAGAATCATGATAACAATGCCTAAACCAATTAAAGGATCTATCCATAAGTAATGCGTATAAAAAATTAATATCCCGCCTACGACCACACCTATAGAAATTAATGCATCACCGATCAAATGTAAAAAAGCACCTTTGATATTTAAATCATCATGTGCGCCTTTCATGAATAATAGCGCGGTGCCGCCGTTAATGACGATACCAACGAGGGCAACTACAATGACGATAGGTGCATTAACTGCCGCAGGATGTATAAATTTACTGATAGATTCATATGCAATGAGAATAGTGGTGGATACTAAAATCAATGCATTGGTAATTGCAGCAAGAACCGTCGTTTTTTTGAAGCCATAACTATAGCGCTTGCGTGCAGGCAAGGTGAGCAACCAACTTGCGCCCCATGCTAAGACTAATCCAAATACATCACCGAAGTTGTGTATCGCATCTGCCATTAAGCTCATGGAATTAGCGAGGAAGGCGAAGATGATTTGGAAAATAGTGAAGCCTAGGTTGAGTGAGACTGCGACTGCGAAGGCTAAGTTAAACGATTGCGGGGCTGCATGTGAATGCGAATGATCATGATGATGGTGTGAATGAGTCATAATTTTTGATTCCAGTGTTGTGTAACATATATGTAACTTAAATTTGCCGCTTAGAACACCTCTCCCCTTGTGGGAGAGGTCGACGCGAAG
>DHJK01000195.1:0-14898 GCA_002404295.1 Legionellales bacterium UBA4722 | reverse complement strand
GGGAGAGGTGTGCTAAGCATCGTCTATGGCTCCTCACTCAAAGAAACCAGCGTCGCATTCCCCCCGGCCGCCGTCGTATTGACCGATATCACCCTCTCAACACACAATCTAGGTAGATAATGCGGCCCCCCCGCCTTAGGCCCCGTCCCAGACAATCCTTCCCCTCCAAACGGCTGCACGCCAACCACCGCCCCTATCATATTCCGATTCACATAAATATTACCAACCGCCACCCGATTTTCGATATGACTCACTGTAGCATTAATCCGACTATGAATCCCTAACGTAAGCCCATACCCCGTTTCATTAATATCATCTATTACTTTATCTAAATTTTTTGCCGAATAACGAACAATATGCAAAATCGGCCCAAACACCTCACCCTTCAACACGCTCAATTTTTTAATCTCAACCATCGCCGGCGCAAAAAAATGACCCGGTGGTAACTCCTTCATCGGCACTTGGTATAAAACCGTTGCCTCACTTTGCATTTTCATCAAATGATTTTCCAACATCCGCAATGCATCTTCATCAATCACCGGCCCTACATCCGTTGCTAACAAACTAGGATCCCCAATCGTAAGCTCCGCCATCGCCCCTTGCAGCATCTCAATTAACGAATCCGCAATGTCCTCTTGAGCGAATAAAACACGTAACGCAGAACAACGTTGCCCAGCACTATTAAATGATGACAATAAAACATCCGCCACCACTTGCTCGGGTAATGCTGACGAATCAACAATCATGACATTTTGTCCGCCGGTTTCCGCAATAAAAGGCACTAACGGCCCTGGTCTATTGGTTAAAGTTTGCTGAATCAATCGAGCTGTGTCAGTCGAGCCTGTAAACATCACACCCGCAATACGACTATCCGCTACTAATTTCGCACCAATTGTGCTGCCATCACCCGGTAAAAGTTGCAACACACTATTCGGAATGCCCGCTTCTAATAAAATACGAACCGCTTCCCACGCAATCAAAGGCGTTTGCTCCGCAGGTTTTGCAATGACTGCATTCCCTGCCACTAAAGCCGCTGTAATTTGCCCAATAAAAATAGCGAGCGGAAAATTCCACGGACTAATACAAGCGATCACTCCACGTGGATGCAGCGAGAATTGATTAAACTCACCTGTTGGGCCGGGCAATTGCTGCGGTAATAAATCAGAACGCGCTCGCACTGCATAGTAGCGACAAAAATCAACTGTCTCACGGATTTCAGATTGGCAATCAACAATTTGTTTTCCGCCTTCTCTGCATAAAAGAGTCATTAAAGCTGGGATGTTTTTTTCAAATAAATCAGCAGCACGTTCCAGGCAGGCGGCACGTTCTGCAACAGGCGTATTAGCCCAAGCGATTTTTGCATCAGCGGCTGTACTCAGCGCATGTTCAAGATCTTCTACATTGGCTTCATGTACATAACCTACAATACAATCAATGTCTGTGGGTGACAGCACAGGTTTTGCAGTATGCAAACTATTTTTACCCGCAATCACCGCGCTGGATTCCCATTGTTTTTTATCAAATTGCTCCATTGATTTTTTAAGTACCGCGAGTGTGTCAGTGTTAGATAAATCTAAACCTTGTGAATTCATTCTTTCTTCCCCATAAATATTTTTTGGTAATGGAATACGTGGATGCGACTTAGAGACTAGCGCCGCTATTTTAGTGATCGGATCTGCAATGATATCTTCAACAGGTATTTTTTCATCTGCGATACGATTAATGAAAGACGTATTCGCACCATTTTCTAATAAGCGACGCACTAGATAGCCGAGTAAATCTTTATGACTGCCTACAGGCGCATAAATACGACAAGGCACATTTGCAATCAGTTGATCATACAAAGGCTCACCCATACCATGTAAACATTGAAATTCAAACTGTTGAGCGCTGTCAGCCATTTCTAAAATAGTCGCGACAGAGTGGGCATTGTGCGTGCCAAATTGGGAATAGATGAAATCAGAATAGGATAATAGTTTTTTAGCACAAGCAATATAGGAAACATCCGTCGCTTGTTTGCGAGTGAATACAGGGTAACCTTCAAGCCCTAATACTTGGCTCGTTTTAATTTCCGCATCCCAATAAGCGCCCTTAACAAGACGAACCATCAGACGGCGATTTTGTCGTTTTGCCAAATCAGCTAACCAATCAATCACAAAAGGCGCGCGTTTTTGATACGCTTGTACTGCAAGTCCAAAACCTTCCCAACCTTCTAATTCAGGGCTGCAAAATACTTTTTCAATGATATCTAAAGAGAGTTCAAGCCGGTCTGCTTCTTCTGCATCAATCGTCATGCCGATATTTTGTTTTTTGGCAGCTATAGCAAGCGTGAGTAAACGAGGCACCAATTCATTCATGACGCGTTCTCGTTTTGCTATTTCATAACGAGGATGTAAAGCAGATAATTTAATGGAGATGCCGGGCCCTTGAGCTGGGTTTAGCTCCTGCGATACATTTCCAATGGCGTCGATAGCTGTGAGGTATGCGTTAAAATATTTTTCAGCATCTTTTTGCGTGCGAGCTGCTTCACCTAACATGTCGTATGAGTAACGATAGCCTTTTGCTTCTAATTTTTTTGCATTCTTCAGGGCTTCTTCAATTGTTCTGCCCATTACAAATTGTTTACCGATGATCTTCATGCCTTGTAAAATAATAGGGCGGATGAATGCTTCCCCTGTGCGGCTGAAGAAACGTTTGAGTGACGCACTTAAGCTTTTTTCGTTATCGAGTGTGGGCGCAAAGATTTTGCCAGTTAGCATGAGCGACCATGTGGCTGCATTCACAAATAATGAACCACCCTTGTGTGAATGAGTATCCCAATCAGCCGTCGAAATTTTATCAGCAATCAAACGATCTCTTGTCGCTCGATCTGGAATACGTAACAACGCTTCTGCCAAACACATGAGCGCGATACCTTCATCACTGGAAAGATCATACTCATGCAGAAAAGCATCAAGCCCTCCTAGTTTTTTACGCTGTGTGCGTGTTTTGCTGACTAGCTTTGTTGCCATTTCTTTGATTCGTTGTGTGGCATCCAAAGGAAGAGATGCCTGTTCTAATAAGGCCATAAGACTCTGCGTTTCATCCATACGATAGGCGGATGTGATTGCTTGTCTAAGCGGACTAGATGGCGCTGTATTATTAAATAGCATTTATTCTGTATCCTTTTTGTTTGGATTTCCCCATTCAGGCGTTAGAGATGATACAATTCTTTGCCATTCTGAGATTTTGTATATTATATAGCGAGGAGCACGACTTGCCAGTAAAACAAAAAATAAAACGCACCCCTATTTCTTCACGCTTTCGTGGATTTTTGCCCGTTGTGGTCGATGTAGAGACTTCTGGGCTGAATCCTGCAACGAATGCGTTGCTGGAAATTGCGGTAGTTCCCTTAAATTTAGATGATCAGGGTAAATTATTTGCATTAGAAACAGAGAGTTATCATGTTGAGCCGTTTCAAGGTGCTATTTTTGACCCTGAATCTTTAGCATTAACCGGTATTGATCCGGGTCATCCATTTCGGTTTGCGATTCCGGAACAACAGGCGTTGCATAATATTTTTCTTAGAATTCGGGGGTTGCTTGCGGAGTTTGGGTGCCAGCGGGCGGTTTTAGTGGGGCATAATGCTTGGTTTGATTTGGCTTTTATTCAGGCGGCGATTAAGCGTTGTCATTTACGGGCGGTGCCGTTTCACTCTTTTACTAGTTTGGATACGGCGACTTTGTCGGCGGTGGCGTTGGGGGAGACGGTGTTGGCGCGGGCGTTGCGGGCGGCTAAGATTTCATTTGATATTAATAAGGCGCATTCGGCGGTGTATGATGCGGAGAAGACGGCGGAGTTGTTTTGTTATATTGTGAATCGGTGGCGGGGTGGGGTGGTTTAAGGGTTTAAGTTAGCTTTTGAGCATTTTGTTGGGGAAAAGCAAAAGATGGGGCAGGGGCTGCGATTCAGTTAAGCGGCCGGGGGGTTAATGCTTGCTCCAAACACAACATCCATGTCGTTTATGATGCCATCCATGGCATCGAGTCGCCTGCATTAACCCCCCGGCCGCTTAACTGAATCGCAGAGGTTTTGCCAGTGGTGGGAGTGGATAAGTATTGGGGCCGGTTTGGCCGTCTCTTTGTGGATGGGGTGCCTTGTTTCTTATCTGGAATTTTCAAGTAGTAGAAGTTGCTGCTTCTATGAGTCCCTTCCCCCTCCGGGGGAAGGAAGGGTAGGGGGAAATAAAATACGCTTTTTTCAATTTATTTTTTCACCCCATTACGAACGTAACAATCCAATAATAAACAAGGCACCATATATACAAAGAGACGTCCAAACTGGCCCTAATACATATCCACTCCTATCCTCGGCAATACTTCTAAGATTGAGTTAAGAGGTCTAGGGGTTAATGCAGGCGCCTCGATGCCATGGATGGCATCATAAACGACAGGGATGTTGTGCTTGAAGCCAGCATTAACCCCTAGACCTCTTAACTCAATCGCAGCCCCTGCCCCATCTCTTGCTTTTCGCCAACAAAATTCTCAGACCCTTGAATCTCAACCCAAAAAAAAGCCCACCGAAGTGGGCTTTTTAGGTAAAGCAAACGTCTACCCAAATCTAACTGCAACACGCAGTCCAAGTTGGTTATTCGTATTGCCCGTACCACCATTAGATACTGAGTAATCAATATCATGGTCAAGTTCTAAGCCAACATTGGTGTTTTTCATAACATCTACACCATAGCCCGCAACCCAACGTGATTGTGGTAAGTACAAGTTAACAGCGTTTCCAGATGCTTGGTAACCAATGAAAACACCTTGGCCCAATTCCCAAGCGTTGAACACATAACCTGCGTTAATACCAACAGCCCATGGTTTAGCACCAGAAGCACCAGCAATACCTGCTGTTACAGGAGGTACAGTGGAAGGTGTTGTTGCAACAACATTTTTGGTTAAGTCAAATGGACTAAATGTTTGTAATGCTGTCACGTAACGGAGTTCAACACCGAATGGTCCGGTTTTGATGTCGCCGTTAAGAGCGAAAGCACCAACACGGTTTTCAAAAGTACCGTTGGTTGATATGCCATCATTACCTATTAAACCGCCAGTGTTTGAACCGTTAAATTTACCAACACCGTAAGCTACGCCTTCAACACCAATCATGTTGTAGATGTAGTCAGCGGAAAGATCCCATTGCAAGGAGTCATTGGTTTGACCAATACCGAGTCTTAAACCGTAGACTGGTTTACCATGACCTTGTGAGGAGCCTGTGACGAGTGGTGTTAGTGATGTTGCAGCGATTGGAGTACCTGGTACTGTTCCGCCTGCAACTATCACAGCTGGCATCTGTTGTTTGTATGGGCTATCAAATACATAAGCAGACCCAAACACACCTACTGCAGAGTTCATCATTGTTGTATTGAAACCAATGGTTGCCGCATTGCGCAAGGTTTCAGAAACAACTTGAGTGAGTGGTTGTGTTACAGGATGCAAATTGTATTTACCGAAATCGACAAATTGTTTACCTAATGTTAGATAAAATGGCGATTGATTTGCATTTGAGAACTTGATGTAACCTTGTTCTAGGTTGACACCACCAATAGAGTCTTTGATGTTGTCGTATTTACCTGGTTTAGGTAAGTTTGTTGCGAACAGTGGATTTGGACCAACGCCTGCGCCACGTAATGCTTGGCTTGCATTGTCATAGCTTAAAGCAGCAAATGCTTTAACCCAATCATTCACAGTTGCAGTTACGTTAAGATGAACATCATTGACGGATAGTCTTTGATTGTTTTCACCTTCATAACCGATGTGACGATTGCCCCACTTCGCATCGAAGTTAACGCCGCCATCGATCGCAATACGATTGTACCAATCGTTTATGACTGGAGCTGCAACTTCTTCACCTTTGTAAACGCGCTCACCCTTGTATACAGGTGCAGCAGCTTGTTGGTGAACGACTTTGTGATGATGATGTTTGTGTTTTGTTGTGGTAGTGGTAGTTTGAGTTGCTGCTAAAACTTGGCAGCTCATCATGCCTAACACGCTCATTGATAAAACAACGAGTTTAATTTTCATGTTTATATATCTCCTTGATATATGGAAATTTTGATCCGGACGAGTTCAAAATTACCTACAACGATAAAACATTGCAAGCAAAATTTAAGCTAAATGACAGTAAAATAAGTATTTTAATCATTCCACTTACAAAAAATAACCAGATCATAAAAAAATGGATAGTTTTTGTTATTACTGATTTTAAGTAAATAGTTTCTACTAAGCCCATTTCGGAAATGCATTCTAATTAAGATGAGAAGTAATTGAAAGAAAAAATAAAAAATAAAAAATTACCATTTCGCACTGGTAATCTATACTGTCACTCATTCTATAGTTCATCGTGGTTTACTTATGCTTGACATTTTAATAATGCTATGTGAGCATCGAGTGAGTTTGTTACTAAGGATGGGTGCGCGTATGAAATTTAGTATGAAAGGTCTTTCTTCTCTTCTTTTGTTTTCTTCTTTTGCATTAAGCGGCTCGACGTTTGCAGCCTCTTACACCTCTACAGGATCAGTAGATAAAACACCATCTACGTCCGTATCTAAACAGGCACCGATACATCACAGATATAAAGGTGAGCGCGTTTATAAAGATGCTATGCCAGTAAAACATAATCATTTTGAAGTGATTGGTGCGTTGGGCATTGCAAAATTAAATCAGGGCAATAGTACGATAGGTGTGACGAGCAGTGAAACAGATGGACTCGTACAAACAAATAGTAATAGCTGGAATACATTCGCTGCTCAGTTAGGGGCAGGCTATATATATTATTTTCGCAATACTCCGATAAAGACTGGCCAAGTCCAATGGTTTCAATCCATAGAACCCCAGTTGAATATTTACCAATTATCCAGCAATAGTATTAGGGGTAACGTTTGGCGCTTTAACGATCCCGATTTCATTCAGCTTAACTATGATATCCCTATTCACAGTACGCGCTTAATGCTAGATGCAGCCTTAGATGTTGCGACATGGAAAAAACTTTCGATTTATGCAAAAGGTGGAATCGGTGAAGCTAGGACTCGCGTTGGTTATAGTGATGCGTATAACGCAAGCAGTGGGTGTACCGATCAGAATTTAAGTTTAAGTTCGAGAACTAATTCAACTTTTGCGTGGGAAGCAGGTGCAGGATTTCGTTTTGACTTCAACCAGCGCATTGGCGTGTCTTTAGAATATTTGTATGCGGATTTAGGAAAGGTAAAAACGTCTGCAACGGGAAGTAGTGGAACTATCACATCACCCATGATTGTGCCCGCTCAATTTACGTTGAGAACGCAAACAGCATTACTCGGACTGCATGTAGCAATATAAAAACCCAAGGATAAATAGGAGATATACAATGTTGAAAAAGAAGTGGTCTAGATTAATCGTTTTGAGTTCGTTTTTTTCTTTTTTCACCGCGTCTGCTTATGCTGCAATCGGTTGCGATTTTAGCTTTGGCACCCCGTTTGCTACGTTTGCATGTGGTTCTCCTTTCCCACAAACAGGTGTATACACCCTAACCAATAACACGCCTGTTGCCATGAGGATAAATTACGTTCAGATAAAGCAAAATGATGCATTTCCAGCTTCTAGCGCCTCTATTACCGCAAATACCTGCGGCACAAGTTTAGCAGCACACAGTTCTTGTAGCGTAACAGTCACCCTTACCACAGCCGGCCCTTTCAATCGAATACTACAGATCGGAGTCAATAGCCGCCAAGTTGAGCTGGATAGCCCAGTTATCACTCCAACAATAGGTTGTAACATATCTTCTACTCCTTCTACTTCTTTCACTTCTCTTTGTTCATTGGGCACAACGTCTAGTTTCGCAACGTTAGCTGGCTCAACGATAACGAATACAGGATTTACCCAACTCAATGGAAACCTGGGTCTTTCACCAGGAACTTCGGTAACCGGTTTTCCACCTGGCGTTGTTAATGGAACACAGTTCATTGCTGATACAACTGCCGCAACAGCGAAGAATGACCTCACGACTTTATTCAATTGTCTTGGACTTCAACCATGCACCGTCACGATTGGCACTGTTGACCAGGCAGGTCAAACGATTACATCAACTGGCATCGGAGCCGTGAACGTTATTTGCTCTGCTTCTACTATCAATATTAACGGTGGTGCGCTCACACTAAGTGGGGATCCCACTTCAGTGTTCATTTTCAAGGCTGGATCGGCGCTCAACGTGGGGTCCGGCGCGTCGATTGTGCTCGCTCCGGCCATTGGCGGCGTGCAGGCATCCAATGTTTTCTGGCAAGTGGGTAGCTCAGCGGTACTGGGTACCTCTTCTATATTTAAAGGAACTATCGCGGCTTCCCAAAGCATTACAATGAATACTGGTGCAATCATGACAGGCAGAGCATTAACGCAAGTTGCTGCAGTGACATTTGATACCAATTCAGTTGTGCTGCCTTAAGCGAGTACAGTATAAGAAGTAAAAAAAACCCGCAGTAATGCGGGTTTTTTTTGCAGTGTTTTTTTATAACTCTTCTGCTTTGCTAGTTAGAAAATCAGCAATGCCTTCTTCTGTTGGCTTAATGCCGACATCACCTTTCATCCAACCCGCAGGACAAACGTCACCGTGTTTTTCATGAAATTGAATTGCATCGATTAAACGAATCATTTCATCGATGTTGCGGCCTAGTGGTAAATCATTCACGATCTGTGAACGCACGATGCCTTGTGTATCAATTAAGAATGCACCACGGAGTGCGATATGTGCTGTGGGATGTTCAACGCCGTAGCTTTGACAGATGTAATGATTGACATCCGCAACGAGTGGATAACGAACTGGGCCGATACCACCATCGTTAATGGGTGTTTTGCGCCATGCGCTGTGTGTGAATTGTGAATCGATTGAAATACCGATGACGACCGTATTGCGTTGAGTAAATTCGTTGATACGGTTATCCAATGCAATTAATTCGGAGGGGCAGACAAAGGTAAAATCTAAAGGATAGAAGAACAGCCAAGCATGTTTGCCTTTGATGGCTTCGCTTAATTGAAACTTTTCGTTTATATCGCCGTTAGCCATGACGGTTGCGGCGGTGAAATCGGGGGCTTTTCTGCCAACTAGTATGCTCATAGGTTGAACCTCTTTATTAAGTTAGGGTGGAAAATTTGCTGAGGGGGGTGATTATATAGAAAAATCAGGAAAAGAGCTAATGGTTGCTCTGAATAGGACACGGTTTTATTGGATAATTTTATTATTTTTCAAGAGGATATAAAATTTTGACGATTCATTATAACTATTCAGCGATTTCCACTGACCCAATCGTGAACGTGCCCGAGCCCGAGCCCGTCTTTTCCCTGCGTATATCCGGAAAAAGACGGGCTCGGGCTCGGGCTCGGGCTCGGGCTCGGGCTCGGGCTCGGGCACGTTCACGATTTTAACTAACTGATATGGATATATAATCCAGCGCATCTTTCAGGTATTATGCGCATCATTCGTACTTTATTATGCTTGACACAGGTGACTGAAATACCATGATCTATTTCTTGATTTTACTAGGCGTTTTGCTAAATGCCGGTGCGCAATTGTTACTAAAAGCAGGCATGAACCAAATCGGCCATTTTGAATTTAGCATGGGTAATATCATTCCGATTGGGTTGAGGGTCGCTAGCAATTGGCCTATTGTCGGTGGGTTGTTTGCTTATGTGGTGAGTGTGTTGGTGTGGCTCATGGTGCTCTCTAGAGTTCAAGTGAGTTTAGCTTATCCCATGCTCAGTATTGGCTATGTCGTAAATGCAATTGCAGCATATTATCTATTTGGCGAAAGCCTTTCTGTGATGCGTATTACAGGTATATTTATTATTATTGTCGGCGTTTATTTGATCGCACAAAATCCTGCGTAGGAGTTTTTATGAGTGAAGAATTTTTACCGTTTTCAAAACCATCGATTAGTCGGGCTGCGATTGATGAAGTGGTTGCATGTCTTGAGTCAGGCTGGATTACAACAGGCCCGCGCGTTGCTCAATTTACAGAAGATTTGCAGGCGTATTTGTCAGCGCCTCATATATTACCATTAGCATCCGCAACGGCAGGTTTGCATTTGGCTTTGTTGGCATTGGATTTGCAACCCGGTGATGAAGTCATTACCACACCGCTGACGTTTGCAGCCACGCTGAATACAATCGTTCTTGCGGGTGGTAAACCTGTATTAGTGGATATTGATCCGCACACATTAAATTTAGATCTTAATCAAGTAGCCGATGCGGTCACAGAAAAAACACGTGTCATTGTGCCTGTGCATTTTGCAGGATTACCTGTAGATATGGATATGTTATATCAAATAGCAAAAAAACATGAATTGCGTGTGATTGAAGATGCGGCGCATGCGATAGGTACGGTTTATAAAGATAAACGTATTGGTAGTTTTGGCGATACCCAAGTATTTAGTTTTCATCCGAATAAAAACATGACCACAGGTGAGGGTGGTTGTGTGGCAACAACGGATCCAGAATTAGCAAAAAAAATAGCTTTATTACGTTTTCATGGCATTGATCGTGATTCTTGGAATCGGTATGGAAAATCAGGTAAGCAAGATTATGAAATTGTATTGCCAGGGTTTAAATACAATATGATGGATTTGCAAGCGGCTTTGGGTGTGCATCAATTAAAAGAGTTAGATAGTTTTATTGCACGTCGCACCGAACTTGCAGAGCGTTATCAAGAAGCACTCGCAGATTGGCCGCAGTTGGAGTTGCCGGGTGCACCTGCATTCCTTCATAGTCATGCGTGGCATCTTTATACGCCGCGCATTAATGAGGCTGCGGCGCATATGAATCGTGATGAATTTATACAAAAAATGAAAGAAAAAAATATTGGCACGGGTTTGCATTATCGTGCGGCGCATTTATATCCTTATTATCGCGAACAATTTGGTTATAATCCGGGTGATTTTCCCTTTGCAGAAAGCGCAGGTGAGCGTATTGTGAGTTTGCCTTTATTTCCATCGATGACAGATGCGGAACATGATCGTGTGTTGGATGTGATGTATAGTATTTTTAATTAGAGAGCAATATGAATATATTAATTTTAGGTGCAAATGGTTTTATTGGCAGTCATTTAAGTGAAGCGATTTTAGAGCAAACCGATTGGTCTATCTATGCGATTGATCTGGCGCAAGACAAAATAGAAAATTGTTTGTCAAATGATCGCTTTCATTTTTTCTCTGGCGATATGATTAAACAAAAAGAGTGGGTCACAGAACATATTAAAAAATGTGATGTGGTGTTGCCGTTAGTTGCCATTGCAACCCCTGCTGCTTATGTGCAAAATCCTTTAAGTGTGTTTGAGCTGGATTTTGAAGCGAATTTGGCGGTTATTCGTCAGTGTGTAGAATTTAAAAAACGTATTATTTTTCCATCTACGTCTGAAGTATACGGGATGTGTACGGATGAAGAGTTTGATGAAGAGACATCTAATTTAGTCACGGGGCCTATTCACAAAGAGCGATGGATTTATTCTACCTCTAAACAATTATTGGATCGGGTGATTTATGCGTATGGTAAACACAATGCATTAGCGTATACGTTATTTAGACCCTTTAACTGGTACGGCCCTAAGTTGGATAATATTTTTAATCCTAAGCCAGGCGGCTCTCGTGTGTTGACGCAGTTTATTGGTAATATTTTACGTGGCGAAGATATTATGTTAGTAGGTGGGGGTGCGCAGCAGCGTTGCTTTACTTATATCGATGATGGGATTGGGGCGCTGATTAAAATTATTGAAAATAAAAATAACGTCGCGTATCAGCAAATTTTTAATATCGGTAATCCATTAGAGAATATTTCTATTCGTGTGTTGGCAGAATCTTTGGTGACGCTTATCAAACGTTATCCGAAATATGCTGAGTTTGCGAATAAGACAAAATTAGTGGATGTGGATGCAGCGCAATATTATGGATCGGGGTATCAGGATGTGCAGTTGCGTGTGCCGGCTATTCATAGAGCGGAACAGTTTTTAGATTGGAAGCCGGTGGTGGATATGGCTACTGGGTTGGATAAGACGTTGGATTTTTATTTGGCTTAGGCTGGGTTTTTTAGCTTAGTAAAAATGTTAACGTTATTTATTAGAACACCTCTCCCCTTGTGGNNGGGGTGCTTTTAGCGGCGCTGCGTTTTAATTTTAAAAGCTGCTTAAAGAAGCATCTTTTTGATTTTAGTCTACGCCGTTAAAAGCACCCCTCACCCGCCGCCTTCGGCGTCGACCTCTCCCACAAGGGGAGAGGTGTCCTAAGCAGCTTGGTATGTTGTTTTCACAAGGAGAGGTGGACTAAGTAGTTTGGCGTGTATGTTCCCAGAACGAGAGAAGCTGGTGTTCTAAGCAATAATCAATCCGACACCCGCTGAATCCGCGCACCCAACTGCGATAATTTCTCTTCTATACAAGAATACCCACGATCAATATGATAAATCCGATCCACGCTCGTTTCCCCGTGAGCCGCAAGCCCTGCTAAAACTAAACTCGCAGAAGCCCGTAAATCAGTCGCCATAGTAGGCGCACCTACCAGATGATCTATCCCTTCACAAATCGCCGTATTACCTTTCAACGAAATCCGCGCACCCATACGTTGCAATTCTTGCACATGCATAAAGCGATTTTCAAATATAGTTTCGGTGATAATCCCAGTACCTTCAGCAATCGTATTGAGTGCCATCATTTGCGCTTGCATATCAGTTGGGAAAGCGGGATAAGGCGCTGTGCATAAATTAATAGCGCGAGGTCTATTTCCTTTCATGTCCAGCGAAATCCAATCTTCGCCTGTTTCAATATAAGCACCCGCTTCACGTAATTTAACAAGAATAGAATCTACAATATCGGGTCGCGTGTTTTTAAGTTTGATTTTACCGCGAGTGATAGTTGCGGCTGTCAGATAAGTGCCGGTTTCAATACGATCAGGTAAAACTTGATAATTGCCACCAGATAATTCGTCAACACCATCAATGGTGAGCGTGGGGGTACCAGCGCCGCTAATTTTTGCGCCTAATGTATTTAAAAAGTTAGCTAAATCTTCTATTTCAGGTTCGAGTGCTGCATTATGAATAATCGTACGACCCTTTGCTAGAACAGCTGCCATCATAATATTTTCAGTACCGGTGACGGTTACGATATCCATAACGATCGTGGCGCCTTTCAGGCGTTTTTTCGCTCTAGCTTTAATGTAACCTTTTTCAACTTCAATTTTTGCACCCATCGCGATCATGCCTTTTAAATGCTGATCAACAGGACGTGTGCCAATGGCGCAGCCACCCGGCAAAGAAACATCGGCTTCACCGAAGCGACTTAATAGCGGTCCAAGCACTAAGACTGAAGCGCGCATAGTACGCACTAATTCATAAGGAGCATGGTAAGAATGGATTGCACCCGCATCGATTTCGATCTTGGAGCATTCGTCTAACGTGACTTTGGTGCCCATTTGGCCGAGCAGGCTGATAATAGTGGTGACATCATGCAAATGTGGAATATTGGCAATGACGACAGGCGCAGCTGTGAGTAGCGAAGCTGCTAAAATAGGCAGCGCAGCATTTTTTGCACCGGAAATGCGTACTTCACCGTTAAGTTGAATATTACCGTTAATAATCAGTTTATCCATTGTGCGTCTGCCACTCCTCGGGAGTAAAAGTTTTGATAGAGATGGCGTGTAAGCTGCCATCTGTAATGTATTTGTTCAGTGTCGCGTATACAAGCTGTTGTTTTTGAACGCGATTTTTGCCCGAAAAGGCAGGGCTGATCACCATGGCACTATAATGCTTGCCATCATCACCCTCAATGATTGCGGTGCATTCGTGAATGCCGGCTTCAATTATCTGTTTGATCTCATCTGGATACATAGGTTATTGTCTCTCTAAGGCGCGCTAAGGGTAACGTATGGTTGATTGCGCGTCAATTAAATGATTATTAACTGTTCGAAGGAAGCTTGTTATGACATTCATGATTACCTTGATCGCTTTGTTGCTGGAACGGTTTTTTCATTGGCACCATATGCGTCACTGGCGCTGGTTTTCGAACTATGAACGCTGGTTGAGCCCGCGGATGAGTGCAATGCCTGCGGCTCTGATATTAGTCGCGATTGTGGTTCCGCCACTGCTTATTATTGGTTTACTGCAACACTTTTTAGCGCATTGGTTGTGGGGGGCGTTGGAATTCGTTTTTAGTGTTGTGGTATTACTGTACTGTCTGGGCCCCGATAATTTATGGGTGCAAGTCTATCGCTGCATGAATGATCTTACTAAAGAAGACCCTGCCGCGATTGGCCGTGTACAGGCCGCTTTTGGCCTTTCGACTGCGGATAATTCCACTGCTTTTCATCAAACCTTCGTTCGTGCGATTTTCCTGGCATCGCATCAACGTATTTTTGCAGTTTTGTTTTGGTTTGTTCTGCTGGGGCCCGTGGGCGCTGTTTTGTATAGGCTTATTGAATCCGTGAGTTCACAAATGCTGACGGGGGCGAAGTTAGCGGGTCAGATGAAAGAATGGCTGGATTGGCTACCTGTGCGGGCAGAAGCTTTTCTTTTTGCGCTGGGTGGACATTTTACCGCGGTGTTTGCTTGCTGGAAACGGGATGTATTGAAAGGGCCAAGTCATAATGAGCAATTTTTGGCTGACTGTGGGGTTGCGGCTTTAGATGTAGCTCGGTTGCCTGATGCGGGGTTTGCAGAGAAGGAAGCATTGGCGTTGATTGATCGTGCATTTGTGATTGGGTTGGTTATTTTAGCGATGGTGGTGTTGTTTACCTGAGCAATGGATAAGAATGCTGCTTAGAACACCTCTCCCCTTGTGGGAGAGGTCGGCGTGTAGCGACGGGTGAGGGGTGCTTTTAGCGGCGTAGAATTGAAACCTAAAAGATGCTTTACTAAA
>DHJK01000055.1 GCA_002404295.1 Legionellales bacterium UBA4722 | reverse complement strand
TGAACTTCTTATTTTTATAGAATTATTTTTATTAGACAAATGATTTCTTCTGCTGGCGAAATTATGCCGGGTGATTAGCTTATAATCAATCTATTTTATGATGTTTAAAAAAACATCGTCCAGCACAAAGAGAGTCAGTAATTGGTAATTTATTGAAAAATATGACACTTTAAATTCAGAAAATTTGCTTTTTAAACATCGAACCTTTCTCATGCTAGCGAGCTCGATGTATTTTTTTAGCCATAGTCGGCTCATACCGTACATTAGTTACTTTAATTATTAATAGGAGGGACTTGCTCTGCCGTCAATGGGCCATCTTCAGCGGGAGGGGATGTTTCTTCTTTAGCGACTTGATCAGCCGCAAACACATTAAAACTAAAAGCACAAATGCACAGAACAACGACGTATTTCAGAATTTTTTTACAGGATATCATTGATAAACTCCTAAGATGTTTCAAATCCATATAGTATATCCGCACCATTATCAATACTACTTGTTTCAGATTGGACTGCCCAGTGTTTATTTAGCTGGTAACGCACATTAAAAATAGAGATAGGATTAAATATTCCAATACTATAATGCAGTGACAATTTTTTTGAAATCCGTTTTCCTACCACAAAAGAGGGCGTTAATTGCATTCGATTGGTAGTTGAATTAAAAGTTTGCACTAAAGAAATACTGGGTTCTGATAAGCCTAGCATTTTTGTAAACTTATTTGTCATGCCGTCGACCTTTGAAGCACCTGGATTAAGAGCCGATATGGCGCTCATCAATGAGGCACCTCCTCCACCTAAAGAAGATAAAATTTGTTGTTGCGTCATTCCTGCAGGAATTGAAAATAAAGTAATACTTGGGTTCTCGGCTGTTCCTATTATACGTACACCAACCGTCGAATCGGTGCCTGCATAACTCTCAAGCGATTGCATTAACGCGCTACTTCCTGCATTCGCGCTTTTAATGGTACGTATCGCTTCCACATTTAAACCAGGATTGGTAAGCACATTACCCGCGTAAATTAAGCGGCCTGTTTTAATCACTAGATTTTGACCGTAAATCGTATATTCACCTTTAATTGAATAAATTTCACCTGTTGCGGTTGCAGGACTATTCGGCACTTGATCTATTAATAATTGGCCGCCTAAATGAGTCTCAAAATCTTTATAGTTTAAGTAAACATCACCACCCAAATCTACGGCTAGATGTAATTTCGTTGCTAGAAGAATAGAAGGTGTTTCAACTTGTGACTCACCTACAAACACTGTTTCATCAGGTAATGATACTGTACTAATATAATTTTTTAGCTTAATAACCGCTTTTGAGATAAGAACCTTGCCTTGTATTTCTAAATTAGGATAAATATAACTGAGTTTAATATCTGGAGAGATTGCGATCTTAAATTTAGGGATATGCACTGCATTCATATTAGTACCTTGCAGCGCTAAGGTGACAGGGTAAAGAGGCTTATTTAAATCAACCGTACCTTGAAGTTTACCCACACCGTTTGCAGAACGTAAACGACCATTGAAAGAAATAATATTCGATTTATCTAAGATAGCTGTTGCGACGATATCATTGAGATGAATACCCAATGCATGAATAGCGACATGGCCTTGTTTTAAATTTAACGTACCTATCACCTCAGGTTTCGATAGTGTACCTGTGAGATTAAAGACACCCTGAATAACACCACGAGGATGTTGGATCACCGGAACAAAATAACTCAAGCTTTCCAAATCTGTGAGATTAACTTTTGCTGCGGCAATTATTTTTTGATTAGGATCCATCAAACTTGAATAATCAGGCAATGCTGCGTTTAAAACAATGGACGCTTTTTGTGATAGCACTATTTGTGCCTGTGCTAACATTGTCTTTTTTTCATAAGCCATATTACCAGACACTGTTAATGCCATTCTTTTAATTGCGTTATCACTGATGCTTAACTGCGTCGCAACAAGATGAATCGTCGAGTTTGCTTTGGGTTGCAATACTATATTTGCATCGCCTTTCAGCTTGCCAATTTTTTGTTCGTCTAGTATTAATTTATCGCCCTGAATCGTCGCATTCACTGTTGGAATAAACCGTTTACCAACGATACTGCCCGACCCCATAAATGAACCAGCGCAAGTAGGGCAGAGTGTTTTTAATTTGGGAATCGACAATTTCCAGTTAAAATTCCAGTTACTATTCAATTCGCCCGTCATTTGAAATCGTAAATCTTCTTTTTTCACATCGAGCTGGTGAATCACCAAGCTATTGATTGTGATATGGCGTAGAAATTTAAAATCATCGAGAGAGAAATCAGCAGGTGCAGAATCTGTAGATAAAAGTGTTACCTGAGGTTGCTCAAGTATTAATGAATCAATAGCAAATTTCCCCTGCAAAAGTTGCTTGGGATACCAGCGTAACATCAAAGACTTCAGAGTGATATTTTGCTCTTTGGTTTGATAGCTAATCGTTTGTAAAGAAAAACCAGAAAGAAGAGTACCGTCGATTTTTCCTACTTTTAACGTGCCTGGGACAAATGTAGATAAATAGCGTAGTTCAAAGATCAGCCCTTGCGTTGTATAACACAATAGAAAAAACGCTGTCGCAATACCAATAAACAAAGTAATAAATGAATATTTAATAAGGAATCGCATTAAAATTCGGCTCCTATATTAAATATAATACTTTTGGGTTTCCATGATTTTGATTCCGCACGCGCTAAATATAGTTGAACAGGCCCGATGGGTGACGCATATACAAAACCAAAACCATCGCCACGTTTAAGATTCTTATTAAACTGATTAGTGGCAGTGCCTATATCATAAAAGACTGCACCATACACTTTATCAATAATGCGATGCTGATATTCAGCGCTTGCTACTTCCAAATATCGACCCGGCCCAATGCTGCCAAAATTGTACCCACGCACACTGCCAAGCCCGCCCGCTAAATATTGAAGCGTTAACGGTAACTGACTTGTATCATTTACGATAGTGTAACCGAGATCACCCCGAACAATAATACGACTTGGATCTGTTGGACTGAAAATGAATTTAGCCTTGATTTCGCTTTGGAGAAAACTAGTTGTAGAGAATAATTTTTCAGTAGCGCCTTGCACAGTCAAACTAATCATTCTGCCAGAATGTGGATCTCCCATATTATCCGTCACGATGTTAGAGATCGTATAAGCAGGATAAAGTTCGTGACTATTCCTGCGCGGTTCATTATTAAATGTATAACGTTCATTAAGTAAATTAAGTGACAAAGTGTGTTGCCAATCATGCATCATTTTGACATAGGCACCGCTAATGGTTTCAGAAAAACTATTTCCATTTTGTGGTGTGAATTGCTGGATATTGGCACCTAACGTGTATTGATCAGTCATAGGGTTTGAACCAGGTATAAAATACTTGGCAGCCAACCCTTTTAACACTGGTGAATATCTCGCTAGCATAGTGAGGTGCTGACCTGAATCGCCGATGTGTCGCCAATCCATTCCTACTAATACACGCGGACCGGTCAATGTGCCGTAGCCCGCACCGAATTTATATTGTTTTGCTTTAAACGTCGTTAACTTGACGTCGGTCGGCACTACATAGTCTGCTGCATCATTTATATTGGGTATCACTGAGGCTTCACTAAAATAATGGCTGTTCACCAAATTTTGTTGGAAAGTTAATGCTTTTTGCGAAGAAAAAGGATCACCTGGGCGAAACTCTGCAAAACGGCGCAAGAAACCTGATGCAAAAGGGCTTGGACTAAAATTAATAGAACCAAAATAATAGCGTTGTCCGGTGTCCATATGCAAAATAATAAACGCTGTTTTTTTAACTAAATTGATGCGTAATTCTTTTTTAGTTAAGACGGCTTTTAAATAGCCCTCGTTATTGACGATTTGAAAAAAAGCGATTTTAGCATCTTCATAGGGTTTTGTTTGCAAGACGTCTCCCACTTTTAACGGGAAGTGATGAATAAAATCTTGGATAGCGGGATTATTTTTCCCAGGGCCCGTTACAGCTAAATTAATATCGGTAATATATAGTAGCGGGCCGGGATTGATTTGAAACTGAGCAATCCATGTTGTTTCTTGATAAGTGAGTCGTGATTTGACATCCGCTTTAAAATAGCCATACGGTTTTAAAGCACTTTGAATGTCGCTGTCAGCATGGCTGTAAAAATTTCGAACATCTTCTACTGTAAGCACCTTGCCGTATAATCGTTGCTCAACCGCAAGCCGGTCTTGGACATTTTTTAATGCATCACCTGTAACGCCAGTGATCACTATGCGTAAAGCTTCACCAGCGAATGAGGGCTGTGTAAAAAAAAGACAAAAAGTAACAATAAAAATAACGCGTATAAAATACTGCACTGCCATTCCTCGCTGAATGCTTTTTTCTTATAGGCTAATTTTTAGTCTAACTTTAGACATACTTGGAGCTGTTGGTTGCTCGGGATACTATACATGGAAAAGTGTACTCAGATTGTCTAACATATACAAGTAAAAAAATAGAGCAATCATTGATAATTAACCCTCTTTATCGTGCCCTCAATTCTCGCCATTGCGAGCGCGAGCGAAGCAACCCAGTCTTTCAGCGCTGCTTATGAGCTTACAGTGTTGCTAATCAGCTCTAGAAAGACTAGGTTGCTTCGCTCGCGCTCGCAATGACGAGAATTAGCGCACGCTCACGAGCACGACTCAAGCAACAACTCACCGAATAGTTACTAATCGCACAAAATTTGAGGTAGAATAGCCCACCATTTTTATTCGGCTATGAGTAACAAGCATGAGCATACAATTAACAAAAGGTAAAACACTCAGCGTATTCACTCTCATCATGATCAACGTGATCGCAATTGATAATCTGCGAAGTTTAACAGCGGGTGCGGTTTATGGTTTTTCGCTTGTGTTTTTCTATCTATTAGCTGCTTTACTATTTTTTATTCCGACTATTCTAGTCACAGCCGAATTAGCCACAGGCTGGCCCAACACCGGCGGCGTATATATCTGGGTGCGTGAAGCATTCGGTCCGCGCTGGGGATTTGTCACGATATGGCTTCAGTGGATTTACAATGTTGTGTGGTATCCCACTATTTTTGCATTTATTGCAGGGATACTGGCTTATCTTATTTATCCTCCCTTAGTCGATAATAAATTTTTCATGCTTGGCGTGATCTTAAGTGCTTTTTGGTGCACTACACTTATTAACTGCCTTGGCTTACGGGTATCCAGCTGGGTCAGTGTGATCGGCGCTATCACTGGCACTATTATCCCTATGGTATTTATATCGGTGCTCAGTTTTATCTGGATTCATACAGGTAACCCTAGCCAAATCCATTTCACAGTAAAAGACTTCTTGCCAAATATGGGCAACCTTGAAAATATCGCTTTTTTAACAAATATTTTATTTGGTTTGATGGGCATGGAAATGTCAGCTGTGCATGCAGGGGATGTGCGTAATCCACAACGTGACTATCCACGTGCGTTGTTTATTTCTGCCTTTATTATTTTATCTACACTTATATTTTCCTGTCTTGCGATTACTATCGTTGTGCCTGCTCAGAAGCTCAATTTAGTATCTGGTTTAATCGATGCATTTGATATCTTCTTTAAAGCCTATCACATGGCCTGGTTTATCCCTGTGATTGCAGTATTAATTATTGTAGGTAGTTTAAGTGGCGCGACTGCATGGTTATTAGGCCCTGCACGTGGCTTGCTCATTGCCACAGAGGATAGCAATCTTCCGCATTTCTTGTCTAAGCGCAACAAACAAGATATGCCGATTGGCATTTTATTGACGCAAGGCGTGATTGTTTCATTTATTTGTATTGTTTTTTTAATTATGCCTACAGTGAGTAGCTCTTATTGGGTGTTATCAAATTTAACGGCACAATTAGCGTTATTATTTTATGTATTACTGTTTGCGGCCGCAATACGTTTACGCTACAAACATGCACAAGTAGCGCGCTCGTTTCAAATTCCAGGGGGGAAATTCGGCATATGGTTAGTTTGCGGCGCAGGTATTTTCACTTGCATAGGTGCTATTATTTTAGGCTTCTTACCGCCTTCGCATATTGCAATGGGCGGGATTTTTAAATATGAAGCTATATTGATTCTAGGTGTCATCGTTTGCTGTTTATTTCCTATGTTTCTTT
The DNA here is from genome assembly GCA_002404295.1 of Legionellales bacterium UBA4722. Classification (GTDB taxonomy): domain Bacteria; phylum Pseudomonadota; class Gammaproteobacteria; order DSM-16500; family DSM-16500; genus UBA4722. Next base: position 7,053 of record DHJK01000055.1, on the reverse strand, counting down.
ATCGCGCAAAGACTCATACAAAGGTAAAACAGCATGTTAAATAAAAAAGGCATCGCTTCTCGATTAGCAACAATCGAGCTGTTTAAAGAAGCATTAAAATTTTCAGCTGGGCATTTCACTGTGTTTTCCAGCACAGATCGTGAAAATATACATGGGCATGATTATCGTGTGCATGTTTCTTTGACTACAGTGATAGAAGATGAAGGACTTTCATTTGATTATCGGTTTTATGAAAAAAAATTAGTTCCGCTTTGTAGGATGCTCGATAAAGCGGTGTTGATTGCCGGGTTATGCAAGTATCTCAAGGTGAGCGATGAAGGTGATTATTGTTGCATCGAATTTAATCATGAAAAAATGATGTTGCTGCATAGAGATGCAAAAGTATTGCCTATTTATAATGTGACGGTTGAGGAGTTGTCGAATTGGTTTTTGCAAGAGTTGTTGCTGGATACAGAGCAATTAGAAAATCATCGAATTCAAAAAATTGAGGTTAAGATACTGACGGGTTTAGGGCGATCTGGATCTACTGTTTGGGATCGAACCGAAACAGCTAATCCCACCCGTGCCCTCAAACACCGATAATCATCGCTCGCGTTCTTTCTATTTTTTTCAGGGTTCTTTTGAAACAGAAGGCAAAGCAAGCACAAATCATCCATCTGCTCTCGTTACAAGGCCGCGTAGTAAAAGTTTTTAATAAGATATATCACTGACCTCATCGCGAACATTCCTCAATCTTCGTCATTGCGAGCGTGGGCGAAGCAATGATGAAGATTGCAGGACGTTCAAAATAATAGGACGTGGAGCAGGCTCGACATTAGAATAGTTTATGCTAGTATACGCAACCTAATAATAAAGGCTATTTGAAAATTTCAATGTCTTAACGAAATTTAAAATAAAAAAATAAATGCAAAACGGGAGTTAGCTATGCCAGAAAATACATCAAATGTTGTTAAAATGCCTTACCCTAAGGATTCCAAATTCAATAGATATGCTAGACAGAGTGGTTCTAATGTTGTTACTGCTATAACTCGAACTCGACGTACTAATACACAGGATACTCACTCACTCCTACTAAATTTGATTGAATCAGGAAGAGTAATTAATAGCGATTCCAGATCAATTAACTACTCAATAAGTACATACTGCAAAAATAGTGATAATAATCTTACACTAAGAAAGCTATGGCTGATCTATAAGGATGGGGTACGGCTTAATAAAATTAATTTATCTACCGCTAGTCTTTTGGTTCAAGCATCAAGCAGAATCGTTAGAGAAGAAGGCAAAGTGAGTCGTGTCTACTACACTAAAGCGGCGCATGCATACACCTTGACTGCGGGAAACGGAACCCAACGATTTTACATTAATTTGGTGCACTCATTACTCAGTTGTGGTAGCGAATATTTAGCGCATGCGTACACTCAAATTAAAACGCTTGCATCCATATCATCCAAAGACAAATTGATAGCAATGCTAGATGCGGCTGTTGAAGAATATAAAACGTTTGGTTTAAGAAATAATGTTGTTTATGCAGACGACCAACTATTAACACAAACTTCATCTACAACAGAGAAGCATCCAACGACAAATAACGTTGATCCATCTGAACAAATACTACATGAAATGGCTGAACACGTTGACAGACACATAAAAAATTATTCTTCCAAATGTGTTAACCCTTCTATAAAAGTAGAAAATATCAACAAGCAGATACCAGTTGCACCAGAAAAAAATGAATCTCTTTCTCGTAACCAAGAGGCTGTATTACTAACCATTAAACAGAAGCAGCTCGCTACAGCCATTGAACGCGCAGCAGATGAAAAAAACTGGATGAGTGCGACTGATATATTTGATAAAGCAATCGAGGAAATCCCAAACTGTCCGCTTATTTATAACGCTATGTTGCTAGCAGCTGATAAATGCAATTGCCGCACATATGGGAAAATTCTATATGTGAAAACAATCACAGATAACTTCGCTGATATAAACACGCATATTAATGCATTAATTATCCTTGCAAAAACATACGGTGAACTCGATTGGGCATGGTATGCCTATAGCGAAATTAAACGCTTGGGTGGTCTTAGCACCATTATTTGCAGTCTTATGATTACAATCGCTCGCATTCATGATGAAGTGTATGCAACAGAAGTTTTGAATGACGCTGTGGAAAATGGATTGGATCTTGCTAATATAATTTATGATAAATCAGAAGAGGTGATGCCGCAAACTAACGGCGTCACACACTTAGAAGATCACTCTGCTATTCATGAGGTTTTAGCTGATGAGAATTCAGCGATACCACAAATTAATATAACCGGTAGTGCATTAATGTATTCTCCGTCATCATCTAGCCTTGCGGAAAACCAATATTCGTTATTTGGAGTTCGAAGCTCTATGCCTGTAACGAGTCAAATGGCAGAAAATACATTTTCATTATATACGCTATGAACTAGTTAGTGGCTGGCGCGAAATTCGCTTTTGTCATCCTGAGAGAAGCGAAGGATCTTCTGCAAATACCTTGATTCTTGATCTGTGCTAAACAGAAACAGGAGGAACTCAGCAGATCCTTCACTACGTTCAGGATGACAGCTCTAAAGAAACTAATCCCTCGCCTTAATAGCAGACAAAGTCAACTGAATGATCTTGTCTTTTTCTTCCATATCCGCAGAAAGTGTAGACACTGCATCATAAATTTCAAAACAATGATCAATTAATCCCGTGAAAGATAACTGATGCGATTTTTTTTCAAACAATTGCTCCGCAGCTAACAAGATTCGTTTTAATAACGCGAGATCAGCCTGATTATATTTACTGTGATCAACATTAACTTTATGAGAAATGGTAAACGTTTCCCGATCAAGAATGGCTTTTTTGTCTTTTTGATCTTCACCGAAAAAGGGATCACCATTGCCTGTCAGTAACCAGCAGGGATTAATAGCAAAGTATGAACTGTAATTAATAATCAATTCAGCGTTGATGCTTCGCTTACCCGTTTCATGTTGTGAATAAGTGGAGAGAGGAATGTTGTATTTTGTGGCAAAATCTTTTGCGGCTTTGAACCCAGCAGCTTTTCGAGCCGCTCTNNTTATTAAAAAATTATAAAAAATAGTTGCAAGTCTTTTATGATTTGGCTATCCTCGCGAAGAGAAAACAGCTCTTTGGCGAGCATCTATACCCGTTTAGAGGAAGACAGACTGAATAACTGCTAACTATGTTGATTAGTGAGCTATAGCTCACAATACAGATTATAGCGCGTGATTTTACCTTATTTTACGCAGGGAACGCCATGACTTTTATTAAAACTACTTAATGATTACTGGAGGTTTGAGATGGTATGGATTACAAAAGATACAGTTAAACGTGCTTTACGTGATGATGTTGATGCTCAATATAAGGTAGCTTGCTGGTTTTACGAAAATGAGATTCTGGAATCTGCTCATTTTTGGGTTAAACGTGCGGCGCTGCAGGGTCATTTTGAGGCAACGTTGATGCTTGAAAAGTTAACGTGTAATAAAAATTAGTTGGAAATGTAAAAAGTTTTACCCCGCCCCACCTCTGCTACATGCTTTTACAATTGACCTCACTGCGACTATTCCGCGAATTACATTGACCTAATCGTGTCCGTGAAGGTACTTCCACGAATTTCGCTTGGAGATACCTAATGGGCACGATTAAAGCGATAAAACTTGCTGAATAGTTATCATTTTAAGCCTTATACAATGAGTCAATAAGAATTTGACAATACCCATTGTGCGCGCGCCCAAGCAACGTTACTATGTGAAAACATGTGAAATCAAGCTTGGAATGTATAATACAACCATATAAATGATTTACCCTTTGATAAATCATAGAAAAATCGTGAACAAACCCGTGTTTTTTTCAATTTAATCTGCGAAAAAAAAGACATTTTACGATTTTATAGGATTTAATCAAAGTTCAATAATAATGCGAGGGTTAAAATGACAATAGATAGAAGTGCTGCTGATACAGAAAAATCATCTGGGATTTCTTTAAAACAATTATACCCTTGGATAGTCATTTTTCTCTGCGCATTATTTGCATTTTACAAATATGTGTTACAAGTCTCGCCCAGTGTTATGACGACAGACCTCATGCACCAATTCAAAGTGAATGGTGCGGGTTTAGGAAATTTAGCTGCAACTTATTTCTATGCCTATTTAATTGCCCAATTATTTGCAGGCCCTCTGTTAGACCGCTATAGCCCGCGATTTTTAATTACGGGTGCGATCGCCATCTGCGGTTTAGCCTGTTTTGCTTTTGCAAATACAGAGACTCTTGCTACAGCCGCATTTTCACGCGCACTGATGGGAATAGGCACTGCATTTGCAACTGTAAGCTACATGAAAATGTCTGTACTTTGGTTTAGACCTAACCAAGTTGCTTTTGTCGATGGTTTTTTAGGAACAGCAGCAATGGTAGGGGCCATGTGCGGTCAAATACCATTAGCTTTCTTAGTTACACATACAAGCTGGCGTACTAGCTTAATTTATTGCGGCATCTTTGGTGTTGTGTTGGCGGTTACGTTTTTATTTATTGTTAAAGATAGAAATGCAGCGAACATCGCGACAAACGCTACAGCTCCAAAACATACGATGATCAAGTTATCGGATATTGCGACCATCCTCAAAAACAAAAAAAATTGGGTTCTAACATTTTATAGTGGCTTGGCTTTTACACCACTCGCTGTTTTAGGTGGTCTTTGGGGCAATCCATTTTTTGAAACAGCGCATCATTTAACACCTACACAAGCAGCTTCTTTTACCACTTGCATCTTTTTAGGATTTGCAGTCGGTGGTCCATTATTCGGTTATTTTGGTGGCGATATCAAACAACGCATCAGACTTTCTATGGTAGGCACAGGTCTTGCACTGATAGCGCTCCTTTTTATTATTTATGCCATTAACTTACCGTTATGGTTATTTGCTGTGATGTTATTTATTTTTGGCATGGGCATGGGTTCTTATATGTCTTGTTTTTCATTGGCAAAAGAAATGAATCAAATAGGATTTGCCGGAACAATTGTTGCATTGATCAATACAGGTGATGCGTTGTTTGGGTCTATTACGGAGCCTTTGATTGGTAAGATACTTGATATATTTTGGGATGGTAAAATAGCGAATGGGGTTCATTATTTTTCGACGACTGATTTTCAGTTTGCGCTGATGTTGCTGCCTGTTTATCTTGTTGCTGCATTAGGTTGCTTGGTTTTATTGACTCGGATGAAATAAATCAGCAATCGCTGCCTTGCCCTACTCCAATACTTTACGAATCACAAACCGTGGGCGTTTACGCACTTCTTGGTAAATTCGGCCAATGTATTCACCAACCACTCCTAACCCAAGCAACACAATCCCAATCAAGAAAAATAGAATCGCAAACAAGGTAAATACACCCTCTACTTCAGGCCCAATTATCAAACGACGCAATCCTAAATACACCACAAACACAAAACTAAAAAATGAAATCAAAATTCCAATAAATGTAAATACCTGCAACGGAAACAAAGAAAACCCCGTCACTAAATCAAAATTATAACGAATTAATTTATAGAACCCATAATTAGACGTACCTGCAAACCGCTCCTCATGCGCAACACCCACCTCAGTAGGATTCGACGCATAATTTAAAGCAAGCGCAGGAATAAAAGTAGTCGCCTCCCCTGTCGCCGCCATTAAATCTACAATAGAACGACGATAGGCACGCAACATACATCCTTCGTCTTGCATCACCAATCGCGGCATCATCCAAGCACGCATTTTATTATGCATTTTAGAAACAAATAACCGCCACCAACTATCTTGTCTACCTTCACGATGCGCATTCACCACATCATGCCCTGCTTCCATCGCCGCAACGAGCTTAGGGATTTCTTCTGGTGGGTTTTGCAAATCCGCATCCATGGTAATAATAATTTCACCACGTACGCGTTCGAAACCAGCCATGATCGCCATGTGCTGGCCAAAGTTACCATTAAATTCAATCACGCGAATTTGAGTAGGACGGCGATTATGCAATTCCTGCAATAGCTTGCTCGATTGGTCTTTGCTGCCATCATTGGTTAAAATAATCTCATAGGGTTTACCTAATGCATCCAACGTATTCGTCAAACGACGATATAACTCTTGTAGCGTTTTTTCTTCATTGTAAACAGGAATCACAACACTAATATAAGGATTAGACTGGGACATACGGGTTACCTTTATCTATAATTATCTATAATTATGAAGGATTATAGTATACAATTGGGTAAATTTTAACTGTTATTCTCTTTTAAATGATATGACCCCTCAAAAAATCCGTGAAATTTTCCTACGTTTTCAAAAAGCCAACCCGCGTCCTACGACGGAACTTATATACCAAAACCCTTTTGAATTATTGGTATCGGTGATTCTTTCAGCACAAGCAACCGATATTTCAGTGAATAAAGCGACAAAAAAATTATTTGCGGTCGCAAATACACCTGAAAAAATTCTTGAATTAGGGGAAGCTAAATTAAAAGAGTATGTGAAAACCATCGGGTTGTTTAATACTAAAGCAGCTAATATTATTAAAGCCTGCAGGATTCTCGTTGAAAAATACCATTCTGAGGTGCCGAATCATCGAGAAGGATTAGAAGAATTACCTGGCGTCGGAAGAAAAACAGCCAATGTCATTTTAAATACGTGTTTTGGTCAACCGATGATTGCGGTGGATACCCATATTTTTAGAGTCGCAAATCGAATTGGCTTGGCTAACGGCAAGACACCTAGAGCGGTGGAAGATGAGCTATTAAAAGTGATTCCGCCTGAGTTTATACACAATGCACATCATTGGTTGATATTACTTGGACGGTATACTTGTATTGCTCGCAAACCTCGGTGTCCAACGTGTGTAATTCGGGATTTATGTGAGTTTAAACATAAAACAACGGTTATTATTATAGGTAAAGAGAAGGCGCATAATCAGGTGAGCAAGGCGGTTAGGTAAAAGTGCGGACTTTATTTATGTGTCATCCCCGCGTAGGCGGAGATGACACTATTTTATATATAATAT
>DHJK01000013.1:873-8540 GCA_002404295.1 Legionellales bacterium UBA4722 | reverse complement strand
CATGATATTGTAATTTTTTACACCATAATAAAATCTGTAATCCTCAATTTTATTTAAAATATTATTTATTCTTAATATAAAGGAATGAAGTTTTGCACAATAACATTGTCTAAGATAAAAATTATCAATTTGTATGGCGATGTTATGAAATGCTGATAATTGTTCTGCGATTACTGACCAAGTATAAGAATCATTTGCGTTATCGCTTGGCAATGATTCGAGCATTTTAATGGCACAGCTAATATTGTCAGTAGCGAGGTTAAATAATAAAGTATCTTCTTTATTGTTATTTTCTTTTCTGAGCATAACTATATTGTATAAGCCAAAAAAAATTGCAATTATAACGGAAAAGCCAGTTATTTTTTCTATGGTTAAGAATTCAGCAATTGAATGTAAATATATGCAGAGGCTTTCCATTTATAGACCCTAATTATGTCAATTCGTTAAGACCAAATCAGTAATATTTTAATCTACATGGAGAGATTTAATCGAGGGGAATAGATCACCAAGCTCCATTTTAAGAGTTTTAGCTATACGTATTAGATTGAGTGCAGCTATATTGCGCTCCCCGCGCTCAACCGAGCCCATATATGTCCTGTCTAAGCCTATTTCGTATGCAAAACTCTCCTGAGAATACCCCTTTTCTTTGCGGAGCTCCCTTATTCTTTTACCTATTTTAACAAGTGCTGGATGTTTTTTACGCATATATGTAGAATATGCGCCCTATACTCATAAAACCACGGACTATGAGTATCATTAAAAGGAGGTGAATTTATCAAATTTAAATGAGGTGTAAAATGAAAAGAGTTTTAATTCTGGTTTTAACGTTATTAACAACTAATGTATTTGCTGGAACTACTGCGAATGAAGTAGAAACCATGTGTATGAACCCATTTACAGAGCAAGCTTGCTATGCTTATTTCGCAGGCTTTGCCCAAGGTGTAACAAGCACTCAGGCTATGACTGTTACTTCAAGCACCATAACTGATTTAACGGTTCGTCGTATGTTTGTAAAACATATGCGAAATATGCCTGAAGATGGAGATGAATTAGCATCTACAATAATAATTAACGACCTTCTTGCTGCTGGTAAAGCTAAACTAAATACCCAGCCTACCCAAAGAAATCGGCCTATTCATTAATCATAAAACCATTTTAAAAATGTATGGGATGCGTAATATTGAGAAGATTTAAATCGATTCGAAGCTCTATATATAAATTACTTTCTTCTTCATCATCTATTTTTAAAAAATGCCTTGTGTGTACTAATGGTAAATACGGAATACTTGCTTTATTACAGGCATCCCTTAATGTTAATCCTGCTTTTATCGCTTGTAGTACAATGGCTTTCTTTTCTAGCGTTATTTTATCACTCATTTTATCTCCTTATTTTCGAATTTTTGTTTCATTTCTGCTATATCTTTAGCAAGGTCGATAACCAACATATTTGCACTATGAACCTTAAGAATATTCATTAAATTATTAGCCTGTTCTGGGGTAATTTCACCGCTAGCCAGTTTTTTAAACACCTCCTCGCTCATAGGCAGTAGGGCGCTGCTTTTACCCATATCATTAGGAAAATTTAATTTCACAGATGCGTCACTAATTGCACCATACAAACGAGGCACAAGCTTGGCCGCTATCCACTTACGCGTATCAACTCGAAGTCGCGCCCTATTTATGTGCTCATGGTCAACAACAAGCTTACCTTCTTCATTAATGTAACTGTCACTGGCAGAGTCATCAGCTATAGCTAATATCTCATCGACTATTACTTCTACCTGTTGCCGCTTCGCGCGTGCGTAAAGGTCACTAAATTCTTTGTGATTCATTAACCATAAATAAAGTGTCTTATGGCTAGGCCAGTGCTCGTTTTCCTTACAAAGCACCTTAATTCCCTTGCTTGTTGTGGACACCACTTCACAAATTTCATGCGCAATTTCTATGGTGTAATCCGTTGATCTACCCGCCTTCTTTTTTAACTCCATAATTGATATTCCTTATCAACCTCTTCAGTATTAATTTTCTTTTTCTGTCGTGTACACATGCCACGATAAAAATCTAAAGCAACTGCAACATTATCGTGTGCAACCCATAAATTGATATCGCCACCATAACGATTTATTAAATTTTCAAGCACCAATCTTTCGCTTCGTAATTGCCTCTTACTAATCGAGCTCATCCTTGAACCCTCCCTTTTAGATTTGGTGACACTACAGCATGACATCATTTAACAGAGGTGACAGCCCTGCAGCCAGCGGCTTTACTGCTTTGTGACACCTATGACACTTCTGACATCAACATTGCACAAATGATTACTAGTGTTATCTCTCTACACTCCTTTATTGCTATTTATTTTATTTTAATATTAAGTGTCAGAAGTGTCATAGTGTCACAAACTCAACAGTCATGAGACTTACAGATGTGACACCTGTTCTTTTAGTGACACTTATGTGACATCTTGGCAACGATTTCTTGGTAACGTATGATGTCTACCTCCATGTATGCGGACAGGTTTTCTTCCAGTAAGTTTCATTAAAACTTTCCCCATGCGAGTTGAATCTGTTCTACTTGGTTTGCTATATCCTATTAGCTCCAATACTTGGCTAGCTGTCATACTATTAGTATTACATTTACGCCAATTAGCATCTTTCCAATTAAACAATAACATTACTTTCTCTTCAAACGGGTCTAATTGTTCATGCTCAGTATTTGTTTTATTAAGCAAGTTTAACTCTTCAATTGTTAGCCAATGCTGTTCGCCATTTTTCCAATAATAATAAACTTCAGCCCAAACTTGCTGCATGTCCATGCCATGATTTAAATCAATTTTCAGAACTTCAATTGTCCACCACCTTCTATTCCCCGTATCATCAATTAAATATTGAGATTCATTAACGGTTGCAACGAACGCCGTTCGTCTTGGCAATCGGCTGTTTTTTCTAGCGTAAGGAAATCTGACAATATCTATTTGATTTGTAATATGGCTTTTTAAACGTGCCATATCTGCTCTTCTAAAAGTTGCATCTAGTTCGCCAAGCTCAACAATCCAGTGAGCGGCACAAGTAATAACGCTGTCCTTGTTAGATGGGTCTAATAATGCACCTTCTTTTACCGCACCACAATTAATTGGATCTAGTGATTTAACCCATCGAGTCTTTCCGATATTTTGTTTACCTTGAAGAACGAGCACCCCTTGAGACGCAAAACCGTTCTCGCTAAATGCTGCAGCCATTGCAGATATCATCCACCTACGAATAAGCTTATGTGAAAGGTCATTATTGGTTGTGATGACTGTCGAAATGAATTTTTCTAACCGTTCTTGGTTATCCCACGGCTTAGATTTAATAGATTCAGTGATTGGATGATATGAATTTTGTTGTGCCAACGTAGTAAGATGGTCATCTATTTTTGTAGTTGGCATGTAATTTAGCTCAGCTTTATTTATTATTTCTCGCAATGCTGAGTTTTCTATATCATCTAAAAACAACTTTGATTCTGATTCTGGCATTATAACTTCGCGAATTTGCGACATTACATTCCATCGCACCTTAATACCAAGCCTCTCTAGCATATATTTTAAATTTCCATACGTATTTAATGGTTTATTTTTTCCATATCTGTCTAGTGTAAACTCAGGGTAATTTTCTTTTTTTATTGTCTGTTTTATACGTGAAACATTATCCTCCGTATCAATTTTTTCTGCGGTATTTCCTTTCATATTATTACTTCCTTATGGTGAATTTTTTCACCTATTTTCAATTGACATCGAATATCGGAAAGAGCCTCTTCCCTGCTTTTTCCTTGCTGTAAAAAAAGACAAAACAAGTCATTAAAATCAGATCGCGCAATTTTTGGAGACAAACTTTCGGGAATCATCGAAAAATCTGGTAACACATAAGTGCCGTCAGAAAAAGAAGCAGCTTTTTTAGCGTATTCTTCTCCTACTCCATTTGAATCTCTGTCCCCAGCAATAACAACACTTACCTGCGGATATAATTTCCGGATTACTTGCGCAACATGTGGAAGGTTGCCACAATTAAAAGAAACTACACTTAAACAACCCGTAGATTCATAAATTGTGGCACCTGTACTATAGCCTTCAGAAAGATAAATGATTTCTTTTTGGAAATTAATATCACTAATAAGAAAATATGCACCAATGCGTTGGCCACCTATTAATGGTCTTTTTTGATATTTGTTATTTTTCTTCTCGAAATAAATACGTTCAATGTTTACTATCTTGCCATTTGAATAACAAGGTACAAGCAACGTGTTAGCAAATATAGTATGTATTTTTTCAGTACCATCAAGATTATATTCTTTTGGATAAACTTCATAATTCACATTACGTGATAAATAATACAAACCATATGAAGAAATCTTTTTCTGTAGAAAATAAGTAATTTTGGAGATGTTAATGTTCGTTACTGGGTGTGCTAATGTTAATATTTTCTTAGCTTCAACTGCTGCAACAGAGTGTCTTTTTTTAGTTTCAAGTTCACGCTGAGATTGAAGTTCTCTAACCCGATTATGATTTGCAATTTTTTTCTCTGCAGTCATGTCATTTTTTGATTTTGCAGACCAATTCTTTGATATATGACGCCGCCAATCTCCATATGCACCAGCAGGATTATTATCTCCATGAATGATATACCAGCCATTTTTATCTTTATGATCACCCTCTAGTCTAAAGCGATGTAATTTGCCATCAGGGATAATTTCGCCGGAAAAGTGGATGTCGTCTTGGCGCATAGCATCACGAAAATTTTCGATAACTTGCATCATAAGCCCTCTCTTAGCCTTTTAATTCCAATTAAAAAATCTTGAACAATTTTTTTGCTAGATTTTTTCTGGGAATAACAATCAGAGCTCATTTTATTTGCTAATAAAATTAATTTATAAGTGATAGGAAGCGCATGTTCGAAACATAGAGTTTTTTCTATATGGCTGCTATAATTCAGTCGTCTGTTTCTTTTATCGCGGCGCGCTACATCTGCCTGATTGAGTGCACCGCAAGTAGTATAAATACCCACGTTAAAATTCCTTTTTTTAAGCTAAGCAATCCATGCTTAACTATCCATAATGATTATCATTAATTAGATCGAGTGATTCTCCATTGCTCGCCGCCACTCAGCCGCTGCTTCTTCTGATATAAGCTTTCTCTTTCCTACATGCATCATGCGAGGCGCAAGATTTTTTTTGAGAAGATTGTAAAAATGACTTCTTGATATCATGTGATAATCACAAAAGTTGCGAATATCAAATGCTCCTGTTTTCTTATTCATGTTTGTACCTCATAAAGTAATAATCGGTACAAATAGTCTAATCTAGGCTGTGTTTTTTATTAAGACGGCAATTGTTGCCATAGCTGGCTGCGGCAACTTATTTTATATTCTTTTTCTAGCTTTAGAGATTGATGAAATGAAATTTCGATAGGAAACAGGTGGTTCAGTTGTTTTACTTTTACTATTTTTGTAATACTCAATAAATCCTTTCTTACCACATACAGCAGACTTTATTCTGCATATATTTTTATCTTCTTCCGATTGATTATTTAGACGTTTGAATATTGCATTATTACTATAATTTGGATTTTCTTTGAGAATATGTTCAATTAATTTAGCTAAAGGTTTTTTTCTATCGACTTGGGAGGCTTGTATGCTTTTTTTGACAGGGTCGGTTATTAATTGAAGCTCCAGAGCTTGCTTAGAAGAAACGACCGAATACATGTCAATTACTGCTGATACGTTTCCACATGAAGCCTGTTTTAGTATAAACAAAGCTGCAAGTACATTTTCAAGAGGAATAGGAGCAAAGTATGAACGCCGTATTGAAAAAATACCTTTTTCAAATTGATTCTTATACAAGTAATGTTGGGCAAATGGTGTAATTATCTCAAATTTTGGATTCCATTTTTCTAAAAAAACTTCATATTCCTTTGCGAGTTTCGCTTTTAAAAGAGGCAGATTTAAAATAATAGTGATTGGATTATTAATTTGCGTTGTTTCGCTAAATCGTGTAATAAAACAATCGATCAAGATTGCAAAATCATGCCAGCATTGCTTAGCTTCTGTATCAGACCATTTTTCAAAATATACTCTAGCAAAGCATTGAACTGCTCCAAAAAGCAATGCCCCGTTAGGCTTGTTAATATCAATTTCTCCATGTAACCAATTTTGTTTCAATAGTTCCATAACTTTATCCTGTTTTTAAACGAATTATTTGCAATACATTATCTTTTTCTGTGCTGCCAAAGTTGGGTAGATGCTGTTTAATAACGTCTGCCACATATGATGGCATTAAATGAGCGTAGTGCTTATGAGTAATTCTGGTGTCAGCATGTCCAAGTACGGTGGCGATAACTTGTAAAGGCACGCCACGCATAGCTAATGAGCTGCCGTAGGTATGTCGCAAGATATGGAAATTGATAGTAGGTGATATTTTTGCTCGCTGACATGCGGCTTCAAGCGGTCTCACTTGATAATTTTTCATCCACTTTTTACCGTCCGCTCTACAGAAAATATATTCTTTTGCATTCTTGCCGAGAGAGAGATGCTTGAAGAATGCTATACCTTCATCGTTTAAGGGGATATAGCGAGCTTTACCACTTTTAGCTTGGCAAACCAGTATAGAGTTATTGTCAGCACTAAAGTCAGAGACCTTTAAATTTGTCAGCTCCCCGTATCGGCTACCCGTAAGCAGTGCCCCTCTTACTAAAGAACGGAAGTCAGGTTCGCAGGCGTTTAGCAAGCGTGTAATTTCTATTTCACTCAGAAAGCGGATTTGTGCCTCTGAAACATGCTGAAACGGTTTTAGTCTTTTCCATGTTTCATTTGTTTGTACGCGATTAGTGTTATATGCGTGATTCAGAAGGGCTTTCATAATGGTAATGACGCGATTAGCTGTTGCACGTCTTTTCCGTTGATATTCTGGATCATTTTTTAGATCACTAACGTATTGCTGGTCTTCTCCAAATTTTTTACTTGAACGTGCGCGTTTATTTGTTGTGGCAAGCTTGTTTTTCCACGCATTAAGCTGGCGAAAAGTAATTGCTGAAACTAATTTATCTCCAAAGGCTGGGAGAATGTGGGCATTAATCTGTGTTTCTGTGGGATAGAGTGATTTTTTACCATTTGCACGAAAGTCATCGAGGTAATCCTCAACTGCTAATTTAACCGTATATGGCTTATTGTCTTCCAGATTATCGTCATGGGTGATTTTTGCTGCGAATTTGCGCGCATGATCCAGAGCTTGCGAAAAAGTAAGTACTGATTTGCCATTCGCATCGGCAAAATCATCTGATTGCCCAAGACTTTCCTTAATGTACTTCTTCCCATCGGGTGTGCGAACGCGAGCATGCCATATTCCTCCCCGATCTCCTCGATAGTACCCAAGGTGGATGCCTTCGCTAACCAATCGCCAGTAAGGCTCTTTTCTAGCTTTTAAGCGTAGTCGTGCTTCTCTAGTTTCTAATCGTGAATCTCTAACTTGTCTGGCCATAATATGCTCTTTCAAAACATCGGTAAATTATCGGTAATATCCATGCGTGTATCGCCCTGGACTTTGGTGGTCTGTAATATACTGAATAATAGATAAAACAACAAGTTAAAGTGTGTATGGAAGATCAATAAAGTCTATGTAATCGCCCTTTCACGGCGGTAACA
>DHJK01000013.1:0-751 GCA_002404295.1 Legionellales bacterium UBA4722 | reverse complement strand
AATCTCGTTGGGGACGCCAAATTAATCAATAGGTTAAATTGGCGTAATCAAACATGAAACACTTCTTAGTCAACTTTTAAAGCCTATGAGCAAAGCACTTCAAAGTTACTTACAAAAAATCAAAATTCTTGAAAAAATAACTGCTATTAAAAAAATTAAATTTTTGCCTCTATTATCACATCCATTGGTGATTCTGATTTTGGGATCTCTCGTTTTTTCCTCTACGATAGCTACATATAACAATGTTTCTTCAATGGATATGGCAGTAGTGAACACAGGATTGATTCCTGCAAGTAAAGCTTATCTTGATTGCAAGACTGATTTACAAGCAGCCCTAGATTACTACGAATTTCTTCGAACCAGCTTATTAGAAAATGAAATGCTCCCGAATAATGGCTCATCATTTTCTTTGTACATAAAAAATAATAGCTTGAAAGGCGACACCCTCGAACGAAAAATAAATTTTGATTGTGAAAATATCTATGAGATTTTAAACGCACAAGCAGATTTTTTAGATATTGATAAGAATTTTATAGCGATTACTAGAGAGCGAGACCAGCGCGTCCAACTTGCCAAGGTTGAAAAACTTAATTTAGATCTAAAAATCAGCTCGATTCATAGGTACATCGAAGCTTCAGACTTATTAAAAGGCTATGATGAATATGAAAAAGCAATTACAGAATTACAATTTTTATTAATTAGAAAATACAAATTATGAAATGAAATTTTATCAGAAGTCAGCTAGTTTATC
>DHJK01000107.1:1387-5995 GCA_002404295.1 Legionellales bacterium UBA4722 | reverse complement strand
ATTTGCAGAACCTAAGTCTACTACTACTACTACTACTACTACTACCGCGAATGTATTAGGTGGATTAACTGACTTGGAATCAAATATACAAGCAGTTGAATATCCCGTGGTTCAGATCAAAGTGGATTATTTCAGTTGTCCTGAACTTAGGTCAGCAGTTAATATTTTAAAAAAAGAAATTTTAAAAGAAGAAAAGAGAAAAAAAGAAAAGATAAAAGAAGAAAAAATAAAAGAAGTAAAGATAAACAGCAAGGCTGTTGCTAAATTTCCTAACGAGCACCATCAGTATCGTGTCTATTATCTCAGGCCAAATACTCCAATTTTTATGGTAAACAAGACATCAGTAGATGCGAAATCTGTTACCCTTACGCTTGAAGATATAACCGCTTTAATTAAAGAATTCAATGCGCATACTGCTAGAAATAAAGAACTTGTCGAACGCAAAGCAAAAGATTTGTTTTTTGTAAGACGTTATTTTTATTTAAGAAAGGCCAATAAGGTGGTGCATGAAGAGGAGTTGATGGTTGCACAAGCCACGGCGTATTTAATGCAAAAAGTGCTTAAAGAGTTAGAAGAAATAGCTATCCCTCAAAGTACAATGCTTACAGAAGCTGAAATTACAGCTAATTTACTCAGGAGTTGGGTAGAACAAGTTAAAAAATATTTAACACAAAAGGTGCTTGCATTGTTTAAAAAATTTAGAACACCCAAAAATAAGGTGCAAACAGACAATTCTGCGGCGTCTAATTCAAACTCCTATAAGCATTGGATAGCGTTTATTATGGTTATGTCTTGTCATTATATTCCCATGTTTTATATGAGCTTTTATTTTGCAGCTGAGTCAATGGAGTCACTGGCACCCTATTTATTTTTTATTTCCCCTCACGTGATGGCAGCTCTTGGAGTTATTTGTACGATAAATATATTATATGGAACGATTTGTTTTTTTGGTCCAACGATAATGGAATGGTTCACAGTACATTTTTCTGATACGACCCCTTCGTTACCTTCGGTATATAAACAACAATTAGAAACTGCTAAAAGTATTAATAATCATTTAACAACTCATAACAATCTATCAGCGAACACGTACGAAAAGTATATTAAATTTTCAAAGAAGGTAGGAAATATTCCATCACAAAAAAAGGCGGAGAGTGTATTAGCTACTATTTTAACATTGAGTATGACCGCACTGGCTGGAATAGAAGCTTTAAGTAATTCAATTATGGTTGGAGCCACTCTGTTGGGATTATTATTTGGTGTATTTACCTTTACTACCCTCACACCTCCTCTTTTGACCGCTTTCGTAGCCAGTCATCTGTGGGGTGTTTTTCTGATGTCAGTTCCCCTGGCATTAAGTCAGAGTATAGTCAGTTATATTTCGCGTGTTACTAGTGCATCGAGATTATTTGATGTAGAGAAAGATGAGCGTGATGCGGTAGAAAAAATGCGTCTTGCTTATAAAGCTGGGCACGCTAGTATTGAGCTGCAATTATATGAGTATTTGGATGAGAAGAAAGAGCTTGAAAAATATAAGAAGATAGCTGAACCAGATGGCTCTTTTGAATCTAAAAAAACGATGTTAGAAACACAAAAGAAAAAGGATAGAAGAGATATTATGGGATTATTATTTAAACATAAGCAACCTGTGATAGTCGAAGAATTTAGCTTAAGGGAAAAATGTTTAAAGGATATTGTCGAGCCAGACGCAAGAAGCCGATTAAAATCAATAAAAATCTAATGGTAACTTTAAACGTGCACTGTTATCAAAAAAGACATCAATTTCATTGATAATTTAAACAGCCGATTTAATTGTATCAACTGGAAGAAAAAGTGTTAGCTTCGAATCTTGTAACTCCGTAAAGCCATAATTTCCATAAAAAGATTTTGCATCATCATTTTTTGCATCTACTACCACTGCATATACGCCTAACTTGTCAGCAATGTTCAGTACATTAGTTAATGCGTCATGTAGAAGAAACCCGCCTATTCCTTGCCCTTTATAATTTTTGTCAACAGCTAGCCTGCCAATACGTGCAATGGGGATAGGATATCTTGGTAGCTTAGATTTGAAGCTCTCAGGAAGCTGGTCACATTCAATGTGTCCTGCTGAAAGTGTATAGTAGCCATAAATTTTTTTGTGATCATCTGCTGAAACTGCTACAACAGCCACATATGTTTTAGACATATTTTTTGATTGATTTTGATTAGCGTGTTGCTTTAAAAAAATATTTAACTCATCGAGGCCGCAGTCGAAAGACTTGCGATCATGTAGGGTTGTATTAAGTTGTTTTATTATTAAATCCATTAGTCTTTATCGTTATGTTTATCTTGTTTTATAGAATGTTTTTTGAATAACTGTTTAAGTTTTTCATTAGCTTTCTGTGGATTTTGTAATGCGGCGATAAATAGCTCGTTTTCTTTGCTAGTTAAATGGATTAAATCAGATTGAGCAAGTATCTCCCTTGCTTTAGGCATGGAGCAGTCAAGGATAAACGCACTCAGAGTTGTACCCAAAGCATATGCCGCTTGTTCTAGAGTCGCTTTAGCGGCTTTGGTTGTTTTTATATCGACTCTTGCGTCTTTGGCTGTCATTTTAAGTACCTCGTTTTTCATACTGGCATTATAGCCTAATTTATAGAAAAGTACACACTTAGTACGTACAAATGATAGTATATTTATACAGTAATAAACAGGTTATTAAAGTTAACTGCTTGATTACATTATGCTATATGACTGAATTAAGATGCTCATCAAACCATTTTATAGCTCTCTCTAATGCATCACGTTGATTTGCCAGCCTTTCAAAATTATGTCCTTCATCCGGATATTGAATATATTCCGCGCGAATTCCTTGTGCTTTCAGAGCAAAATACAACCAACGAACAGTATTATATTGATCAATGCCACCTACCTTAGGATTCCCCATTAAAAATAATGTAGGTGTAGTTGCGTGACTCGCATGAAAAAGAGAAGAATTTTTTTGATAATTTTTAGGTGCTAAAATTGGATGGCCACCATAAATTGAGTATATGATATTTCTTTCTTCTGCCCCCGACATAAACCATTCATCCGCCCAGCCTTCTTTAGAAAGAGCTGTTTTAAATTTATGGGTTGATACAATAAGCCAGTTAACACGTCTACATCCTGCGCTATGGCCGATAACGCCCATGCGATTTGAATCAATGATTCCTTTTGAGATTAGCTCATCCACTCCAGCGATGATATCTGAAATATCATCGTTTATAAGATCAGGCGTTTCTTTTACTATATAAAGTGATCCAAATGCTGATGAGGAACGGAATTCAGGGATAAAAACGGCATAGCCTTTCGCTGCCCATAATTGCCACTCTAAAGGTGAGTTAACTAAAATGCCCCCACGTAACCAAATATGAGCACCTGGGCCTCCGCCATGAATATCTACGATGAGTGGATAACGTTTATTGGGTTTGTAGTCTAAAGGTAATACTAATAGCCCCCGCATATTTTCTGTATGATTTGGTACACTCCAATCAATTTCTCTGACTTCGCTTAAAGCCATGTCTTCTGCTGCTACAGGAGTAACAGCAATATCACGGACATTTTTACCGTAATTAGTTGCTACTCGAATAATCATTTTTCCATGACAGTCTTGACCAATCCATGCTAACTGAGAACCATTAGACGAAATCGCATAATCCTCAATATTCAAAGACGCATCAGTTATTTGTGAGATTTCTTTTGTTTTTGAATTAATTGAGTAAATTTGTCGATAGGCACCATAATCGCGTAATGCATAAATGAGATTTCCATCATTCGACCATTTTGGAAAAATTAATTTTAGTTGTTCAGTTAATCGAATAATAGTATTAGATTTAGTATCAATTAATCCAAGGCTAGTCATAAAAGTAAATAGTGGATTTTCTGCATCATAAGTAAATGCAATATAACGATTATCCGGAGAAATAACAGGATCTAAAAATTGTTGTAGTCCATTAAATTCTAATATTTGGCTTAATTGTTTATTTTCAATATCAAATGAATAAATCCATGCCTTGTCAACAGATTGATTATAATATCGTCCAACTCTATCTGACATAAAAAACAACTTTTTACTATCTTGGAAAGTGGCTCTGTCAAAGATTGAAGGAATATTTTTTTAGGATTTGGATGCATTGCTTGCCCTTTTTATCAAGATCTTCCTATCGTTAAGCCGTATGCTATAATCCTAACACATTTTACAAGGGAAAAATAAAAAATGCTTACTATTGAACCAGTCATATTAAAAGGTTCTCGAATTCAACTTGAGCCGCTCAATGAATCACATAAGCATGAGCTTTATGCTGCTGCTCAAGATGAATCCATCTGGACTTATTTCAGTTCTAGCGTCATTGGAGATGGTTTTTATCAATGGTTTGATAATGCAATTCAACACTTTCATGATGAGGAACATCTGCCTTTTATCGTACGGCGCTTATCAGATAATAAAATTATCGGTAGTAGTCGTTACTATCATATTAATTCGGAGCATCATCGATTAACGATAGGGTATACCTGGTATATTCCTGAAGTATGGGGAACATATGTAAATCCTGAATGTAAATTTTTATTATTAAAATATGCTTTTGA
>DHJK01000107.1:595-1262 GCA_002404295.1 Legionellales bacterium UBA4722 | reverse complement strand
TTATTATTAAAATATGCTTTTGATGATTTGCAAGTAAATCGTGTTGAATTTCAAATTCATTCTGCTAATGCGCGTTCACGCGCTGCTGTTAAAAAGCTGGGTGCGGTTGAAGAGGGGATATTGCGTCATCATATGATTTTAGAGGATGGTTCTCTGCGTGATACGGTTGTATACAGTATTATTCAATCTGATTGGATTCAAGTTCAATCTGCGTTGAAAGCAAGAAATGAAGTTTACTGTAAAACATAAAAAATCATATCTGGAAGTATGATTGATATATAATTCAAATTAATGTTTAGTGAAGAAGTCATGAGTGCCTACAACATTACCAGGAAGTCGCGCACCGTATGTTAAATTAATGAAAGACGGAAAACAAATTTCAACCCTTGATTTATGTTTGTGCTATTAGTTGGCTCACAAGGATATGCTTGGCAGATGGCTGTTAATGAATTGTCGCAAGTGTTGTCGGTGCCATTTAAAAATTACAGGGTAGCTAACGATGGCGATTTGTTTGATCCTGATAATGTTTGGCATAATACTTATGAAATTACAGCTAAAGGCGCAGTTCTTGTTCGCCCAGATGGTCATGTCGCTTGGCGAAGTAAAGAAATCGTTGATGATCCTATCGCCTCCCTGCGATGCGTTTTTAATAAGATAAAGTTATCTT
>DHJK01000107.1:0-428 GCA_002404295.1 Legionellales bacterium UBA4722 | reverse complement strand
AGATAAAATTATCTTATTATTTTCATAGAGATGCGGCAGGCGAGTAATATATTTTGGGGTGCGCCCCTCAGTAATGTATCTGGCGGTGTCTTTTATTCTATGATAGATTAATAGATCGTGGGTTAAAATGGAATTAAGGAGTATGGTATGAACGAAGATATCGTGAAGGGTCGTTGGAAAGAAATAAAAGGTAAAGTTAAGCAGCAATGGGGAAAATTGACAGACGATGATATTGCTACCATGCAAGGATCCTATCAAGAGCTAGAAGGAAAATTACAATCAGTATATGGATACCAAAAAGATCAAACTAAAAAAGAAATTGATGGTTTCTTAGATCGTAATGGTTGGAAAGATAAATAATATATATTTATTATTTCGCTATAGAAAAAAGCATTACGGCTGTCTCTTATACACATCTGACGCTGCCG
>DHJK01000134.1:541-2874 GCA_002404295.1 Legionellales bacterium UBA4722 | reverse complement strand
AATATATATCACAATATTTTAAGAACGTGGAAAGCTTTGAACAACTTAATTAATGAATTAGTAAATAATCCAGAAAAAATAACATTGGACAAGCTTAAAAGTAATGATGATCGCTTTATCGAATTTTACTCACAACCTTATAAACTTAAAGGTAATGCTGCAGGAAGGATATGGAGTTTCCGCGACATTACAAACCGCACGATATTAGAAGATAAAATTCAATTCCAAGCGACTCATGATTCGTTAACAAAATTACCCAATAGAGCATTTCTAACAGATTTTATTCGTAATGAAATAGCTCGTTCAAGTCGAGCAATGTTAAAGTTTGCTGTTATTTTTTTCGATCTTGATCGTTTTAAATTAATTAATGATAGCTTTAGTCATTCAGTAGGAGATGAATTATTGATATCCATTGCTAATCGAATAAAGGAAAATGTTCGTGAGAATGATCTGTTAGCAAGATTAGCTGGTGATGAATTTATTTTTGTAGTAACTAATATTAAATCAACAGAATCCCTTAAGAAAATTACAAACAAATTATTAATGACATTTAAACAACCTTTTAATATCGGCAATCATGATATTATTATTTCGCCTAGTATAGGAATAAGTATTTTCCCTGAAAATGGAAAAACAGTAGATGAATTAATACGTAATGCAGATATGGCGATGTATCATGCAAAAGAATTAGGTGGTGGACAATTTCAGTTTTATACTAAGGAGCTTAATCAAGAAAGTTTAAAACGATTAAATATGGAAACAGACCTCCATCATGCTATTGATAACGGAGAATTTTTTTTATGCTTTCAGCCACAATATGACTTGGCTGAAAACAAATTAATATCAGTTGAAGCATTGATCCGATGGGACCATCCTAAAAAAGGGCTAATATTACCCATTGATTTTATTCCGTTGGCGGAAGAAACTGGCATTATGTCGACGTTAAGTGAGTGGGCAATAAGATCAGCATGTAAGCAAAATAAAAAGTGGCAAGATGCAGGCTTACCGCCTATAAGAATTGCTGTTAATATAACCACACAAGGTTTCAAACAACAGAATTTTGTTTCGTTAATAAAAAGTGTTCTCGATGAAACTCAATTAAAACCGGAATATCTTGAGCTTGAACTGACCGAAAATATTATAATTAATAACATAGACGCTACCAATAAAATCAAAAAATTAAGGGAAATCGGAGTCAGTATAGCAGTTGATGATTTTGGAACGGGTTATTCTAGCTTAAATTATCTAAGAAAAATTCCGTTAGACCGCCTCAAAATAGATCAGTCATTTATTCAAAATATTGATATCAATAGTGGAGATGAGGCGATCATTCAGGCCATCATTACTATGGCAAAAAATTTAAATCTGGAAATATTGGCTGAAGGTGTTGAGAATCAGAAACAATTAAATTTTCTAAAATCTAAAAAATGCGGTGAAATACAAGGCTTTTACTTTAGCAAACCATTACAAGTAGAAGAATTGGAAGAGCTTTTGAAGAATCCAAAAAATAATATTATCTAAAATAAATGAAGTCTTAACCATTTAGAGTTTGTGAATGCTATATTATTATAACTTAAAACGTGAGATACCTCAATGAAAAGTCAAAATAGTTTTAGAATTCTTGTTGTTGATGATAATCCAGAGATTCATAGTGACTTCAAAAAAATACTGACGCGCCGTGATCATATGGAAAAATCATCTCAATTAAAATCCAAACTATTTGACGAGCATCAAGTAGAAGCATACAAGCTGCCTTTTTTTGAAATTGATAGTGCATTTCAGGGGCAAGATGGAGTAAATCTTGTAGACAAAGCGTTGAATGAAAAGCAACCATACGCACTAGTATTTGTAGATATTCGAATGCCACCAGGATGGGATGGAATAGAGACAATAAAGCGTATTTGGGAAATAGACAAGTGTATACAAATTGTAATTTGTACGGCTTATTCAGACTATTCATGGGAAAATACTGTGAATCAGCTAAGTAATATAGATAGTTTTCTTATCCTAAAAAAACCTTTTGAGAAAGAAACAGTTTGTCAACTTGCATTTGCACTAACAAAAAAATGGCAGCTCGATAAGAAACTAAAGTCACACATCCATTCCCTTGAGGAAGAAAATAAAGGAAAAAGCGCTTTTTTAGCAAATATGAGTCATGAAATACGCACTCCATTAAATGGAGTTATTGGTATGTCTAATCTATTACTTCAATCTGATTTACCATCGGATATTCATGAAGCTATAGAGATAATTAATTTTTCTGGCGAATCTTTGATGGCTATCTTAAATGATATTCTTGATTTTTCTAAAATCGAATCTGGGCATATGAAACT
>DHJK01000134.1:0-518 GCA_002404295.1 Legionellales bacterium UBA4722 | reverse complement strand
CAATTATTATTCAGGCTCATGGGAAAAATATTACTTTTAACTTAAACTTTCAACAAGATATCCCTAAAAAATTAATTGGGGATTCTATGCGTATCAGGCAAATTCTCTTGAATCTTTTAAACAATGCAGTGAAATTCACAGAACAAGGAAAAATTGATTTGAATATCAACATACACGAGAGTGTAAATCAACATATAATTCTAGCATTTGAGGTGTCAGATACAGGCATAGGGATTTCACCTGAGGTTCGTGAAAATCTTTTTAAAATGTTTTCGCAAGGAGACACATCAACTTCTAGAAAATATGGCGGCACCGGACTTGGATTGGCAATTTGTAAACGACTTATTGAAATGATGGGAGGGAAAATTGATGTAATCAGTGCTCCTGGTACTGGCTGTCGATTTAAATTTACAATTTTATTGCATGTTCCTGATTTATTAGCAGACAAAAATTTAATTATTGGTCAGGATGATCAGCAAACTCAAACGACTACGAATCTATGCTTTAAAGATAAAAGA
>DHJK01000132.1:730-13206 GCA_002404295.1 Legionellales bacterium UBA4722 | reverse complement strand
GTATTGACAAGTATTATTAAGTTGCTATAATTAAAAATATGAAGAAAGTTATATATGTAGGAAGCGCACAAAAAGATATTGAATCTTTTCCAGGAAAGGCTCGCCAACGGATTATGGCCGCATTAACTGTGATTAGTGCTGAACTGGAACTCAGCCCTAAAGAATTTAAATATATGCCAACTGTTGGTACGGGTTGTTATGAGCTACGGCTAAAAATTGATCGTCAGTATCGGGTTTTTTATGTGGCTAAATTTCATGAAGCTATTTACGTGCTGCATGCTTTCGTGAAAAAAACGGAGCAAACATCAAAAGCAGATATTACTTTAGGGTCTGATCGTTACAAAGCTTTATTGACTTATCGTCGGGGGAAGAAATATGCCAAAAAAGATTGAATTCATTGAAAGCTCTGGAAACTTATTTGAAGATGTGGGCTTTAAAAAACAAGAAGCCAAAAAACTTCAATTTAAATCTTATTTGATGGTTTCCTTGATGAAATATATTAAAGGATGCGGTCTTACTCAAGTTGAAGCAGCTAAACGATTAGGTGTTACTCAATCACGCATGAGTAATTTGATGAATCATCGCATTGATCTTTTTAGCGCTGAAATGTTGCTTGATATGATGGAGCGGGCTGGATTTCAAGTATATGAAAAAATGGAAAACGATATCACTGATTTTTTAGCTTATACTTGGCCTAAAACCACGCTATCAAAAAAACCTCATGTAAGACATATAAGTTAAAATGGAAAATATAATCAGCATAGTTTTTAAAACATATCTACTAGGGTGTTTATTCTTAGGAGCGCAATCCATATACACTTACGTTAAAATGTTAATTCTTCAAAAAGCAGTTAAGAAAAATGTTTTTGCACAACATCCTAAAATGAAGCAATGGCTTGTTCAACGAGTTGTTTTTTGGCCGTATTATTTGTTTGTTAAGACAAATCCTATTGATTTATTTTCTCAATTATTTTTTAGTCGTTATGGAGATCAGGGGCATATTTACTATGGAACTACAGGATTGAGAAATTTTTTGAATGATATCTTTAAAGGGAAAAACCGTTACAAGAAGTTTAATGTCCTTACTACAACTATTTCTTTAAGCTCATCGTTTATAAAAAAAATGATGGATGAATATCCAGGGCAAAATTATCCAAAATATGCATTAATACTTCTTGCGAGACACGAGGATAACTATTTATTTAAATCAACATTCGTTGCAGATGACCGACTGTCAGAACAGAGGGCTAGTCGTTTTGAATTAGATAGCTGTCAAAGATTAACTAAGGAAGAACTATTAGCAGCTTTAGATCAAATGAACCAAAACATATCGAATACTATTGTTAAAAAAATCCATGAGTAAACTATCAGAAGGCAAAACGAAATTTCAGTATTATCTGCTTTAAAAAATAAAGCTCAAACTAGTTGCTTCAGATTAAAAAAAGGTTTTTGCAATGCGCAAATTACATGCTAGAAAAAAAAGTTCCTCTAAAGATCAAGTAGTATTAGATTACAATGATATTAAAAAAAAACGAGATTTGCTTCGGTCTAAATACGTGTTTGAGCATTCTGGTTTTTTTACAAAAACAAAAAATATTGTTCAAGATAGACCTTTTTCTACCGCAATCGATTTTTTGCTTGAACCTAAATGTTATTATCATTCAACTTGTGGCATGAACCCTATAAAATTATCCGGTATTCTTCAAGAAGGTATTTTGTCAAAATACGAGGCAGAAAAAAGAGGGTTGAATATAGATGCTAATGGAATTCAATGTAATGGAACTCATTACGTATCTACAGCAACAATTTTTGGCGGTTGCGTAAATTTAGGAGGCGGGTCTTTTCACTTTGTTATAGAACGAGAAAAATTAGAAACAACTATTCGCAAAAATCCTCAGCAGGACATGCCAGTCGAACGACAAATTTATTTAAACGTTCCAAGGAATGCCATTAAAGCTATACAAATGGAAAAAGAAGGATTTATAGATATAGAAGATCATTCTATAAAATTAGGAATTGGCTGCGACAATGCAAGAGCATTAAAACAGGTTCAAACATATATTGATTTTATGAATTCAAAATTCAAGCATGAAATGCCATCGGCTGATATTTCTTCACTACAAAAAATTATTCAGTCTATGAAACAGGTGGAAGACTCTCAAAAAGATTATTTTTTGAAAAAAGGTATCCTTGCGAGATTAGAATCTGACATCGACAAAATAGTTAAAAAAAATCTCAAAATATGCTTCCAAACAGTTATACCGAAAAATTCTATAACTGCATATGATATTGTACGTTACTATGAGAGGAATATTCCTGTGTATGATCATGCTGGCAAAGTAGTGTTAGATAGTAAAGTTGATGAAAATCATAAATTACCAAATGGGTATGGCAATAAGCTACGCTCAGGTCAATTAGTGCCCTGGTCTTTGCAGCCTCAAGATTCTATTGCTGACAATTGCGATACTGTTTGGGCAAATGCAGTTTTTCGTCCCTGATGCGACTAAAATATTACTTAACGTCGCAACAAAATTAACTATGCAAGGCTAATGGCATGTCAAAAAATAACGAGATATCGAAAGAATTAGATCAAGTCATGAGAAATGCTTTGTTTCAGATACAAAAGCTTATTAATAATGATACATCCAAACAGCATGATTTTTTATCTATTGTAAATTTATTTTTGCTGGGTGTTATATCAACCGCCGTGGACTTAGTAGAAGTAAACTTGCCTGGCAGTACACCCCTTTTATATGCAGATATTGAAGCCGCGGCGAAATTGGGTGGCCTGCGTGCTATTTCAAAATGGGCAGCAGATTATGGATCAACCCATTATTCAGTATCAAATATAGCTGAAGATGATATGACAACGGCCATGAATTATATAGGTCAACAATTATCAGCAGCTCTTTTTAAAGGATTGCATGAATTGCCTACCCCATTACGAAATAAAGAGATGCTATTGCGAGGCGTAGAAGTATTGCTTGCCAATTTATTGAATCAAAAATTCAAGAACAATGCTCACTCTATTCTCGATAGCTTCTGCGATCATGTGCATATGTCCTTAACGGACTTAGAGTCACGTAAAAAACACTAGAAAGGCTATAGTGAGTGAACACGGTCAAATACAAATAAAATAGGGGCAGAGAAAATTTTTTATGAGTGTACATAAGGGATAATAGCGAATTGCTATATCATTGGTTAAGGGACACGGGAATCTCGGATGATGTAAAAATTCGCCCATGTTAGAAATGCTGCAGGACATAGCTCCGTCGCAATCATTGATAAGTATATTGATATAAAGACATTGTTCAGCAAGAAAAAAGCGTATAAAATCAGATTTTGTTGATGTCTAAATGTCAGTTGCACCTTTTCGAGGCGCTTCTTATAGCTTACCCATTGGCGTTGGAGCCAAAGAAAACGCGCTTAGTCGAGTTTGGTCGTTTCGCGCAACGGGATGCAAAGAAATGGGGCGAGAAATTAGAAACAATATATTTTCTTGGCTTCACTCATTTCTGCACTCGTAATAAAGCAGGGAACTTCATGGTAGGACGAAAAACGGAGAAGTCCAGACTTAGACGAGGCATGGAAAAATTACGCGAACTAATGCGTGACATAAGGCACCATAAAGTTATAGACCAAGCAAAAGAAATCAACCAGGTATTGCGGGACACTATGCCTATTATGGCCTTGGCGGAAACTATAACTTGTTATGGAAAATATATCGATTTGCTGAGAAATATTGGCATAAGATGCTGTGTAGTCGAAGTCAGAAGAGTTACATTACATGGGATAAATTTAATTTGATAAAGGAGCGTCACCCGATACAGCTACCAAAATTGAAGCTTACCTTTGCGGGAATGCAAGCATTAGCTGTGCTGTGAAACAAGAACCGAACAGCGTAGTGCGTGAAATCCGCACGCTACGTTGTGTGGAGGTTAGAGCCACACTTCTGTGGTTCTTTCTACCCGGCGCTAGCCGCAGTAATGCGGTCTAGCTTACTCGGTCAACCCCTAATATTTTCTAAAATTGTATTAATAAATTTTTGGCCAGGCATTAATAGACCAAAATTATTATCCCTCCAACGATCAACTTGAGCAACAATAATGATTTGTCTACTCGGTATCCACATTAAAATGCTACTATATCCGTTTATAACTCCGGTATACCACCATACTAAACCGTAATTAGGAATATCTAATGAATATATTCCAAGACCATAACGAGAACCGTCTGGTTTGGGAGGGCTTAAAGGAACTGCTTGCGTTTTCATGAGCTCATCTAATGAATATGAAGACAAAACTTTTCCTGGCATGAATAATGCCTGCGTCCATGTTAGTAAATCTTTGGTATTCATAAGTATGCAACCAGCTGGGCCGTAATAAGAAGGATTTTCCTTTGTCACATCTTTATTATTTAGATACGCATGAACCTGTTGCTTATAAATGTGGGTAGGGTAGGTATCTATTGAATAATATGTATTGTTCAAATGTAATGGTTTGAAAAAACGTTGTTGAAATTCATAAGGTAAACTCTGCTTAGTAATTTTTTCAATTATCATGCCTAATAGATAATAATTTGTATTAGAGTAATACCAGTTTTTTCCCGGCGTGAATTCATCTTTTTGTTCATAAGCTAAATCTACAAAGAATGAGAGAGGGTGATACATGTTCGGTTCATTTTCAATTAGCTTCTTAAATATTTCTGTACGAGTAAAATTAGGGATGCCGCTTGTCATATTAAGCAATTGCCGAATAGTTACTTCTCCCCATCGTGGGTATTCCGGAAAATATTTACTAATAGAATCCTCCAAATTAATTTTATGCGCTTCTTGTAATTGTAAAATAGTAGCTGCTACAAAAGTTTTCGTAATACTGCCTACACCAAATAAACTACGATCAGTAATTTTTGTTGTACCATTTAATGTAGTCGTGCCTTTTAAATAGCGAATTGGATTTTTGCCTGGCACTTTAATAGCTAAAGCAACTGCTGGAATCTGATTTTCTTTCTGCCATTGCTCAATAAATAGCGATATATTTTCTGGAGATACGGCATGAGCGCTGAATGAGAGCAACAACAAACACAAGAACGATATCATTTTTAACATATTTTCCATCTTCATAGCTGGGTGAATAAGACAAGTACCAGCAAATTATCAATCTTCTGGTTCTTTTTTGTGGCGGTGACTTTAACAGATCAGCATTGTTTTTGCGACAGAACCGAAAAAATCACATCGCCAAACTGAGAGTGATTGTATTTTTTATTGATATTGCTTTAAAATTTTGTTCAGTTATTATTGCGAGCAATTGCTTATATTTGGAAGGATATGCCGTCTTATGCCAAAAATTTTGATGTTTATTCTATGTGTTCTGCTGACGTTTAGCAGTGTATGTGTACAGGCGCAGTCATGGCAACCATCATCGGGATATACACAAATACCGATATGGTCGGCGGCTGTGCCTGATGCGCAACCTACAGCAGAGCGGGAGGAGATGAACTTGGTGAATGATCTGCTGGTTGCGGGCAGGCCATGGACTCAGGTGGGAAAAGTCTCGCAGCCTACAATGACGGTCTACTCACCAAAAGGAAATAATACAGGTGCTGCAGTCATTGTATTTCCTGGTGGCGGCTATAAAGATCTGGCCATTGATCTTGAGGGGACGGAAGTCTGTGACTGGTTGACGTCGAAGGGGATCACTTGTGTGTTATTGAAGTACCGCGTGCCGGGCGAGAATGGACTGTATTTGAAATCAGGGCCGTATCCAGTATCGCCGATAGCATTGGAAGATGCGCAGAGAACAATGGGGCTGTTACGCTTTCATGCCTCGGAATGGCAGATCGATCCACATAAAATTGGTGTGCTTGGGTTTTCGGCAGGTGGGCATCTCGTCGCAGCGATGAGTGTGCATTTTAAACAACGTGTGTATCCGGTAGTCGATGCTGCCGATAAAGAAAGCTGTCGTCCAGATTTTGCAGTGGCTCTTTATCCTGGTCATCTCTCGCTTGACCGTAAACCACTTGAGTTGAATCCCGACATTAATGTGACCAGAGAGACACCTCCCACGTTTATATTGCAGGCAGAAGACGATCCGGTGGACAATGTGGAGAACTCACTAGTTTATTATGCGGCATTGAAAAAAGCTGAGATACCAGTAGAGATGCATTTATATGCGCACGGCGGCCATGCGTTTGGTTTGCGCCGAACGTCATTTCCGATAACAGGATGGCCTCAACTGGTAGAGACATGGCTTAATACAATAGGGATGATCTAGCAGTAAAGAAAGAATGGCAAATGATAGAAAAAAGAATATTTTTAATAGAGGAAATAAAAATGATCATAAAAAAAATCTTGAAGTGGAGTACGTTAGCTGTTGTGACAAGTTTTTCTACAATAACGATGGCTGGCTCATTCACTATCTGTGAAAAGAATAGTATAAAATATGGAGGAATTCCTTTTTATAATGTAGCAAAAAACACGGTCGTAGAAGCTACAATAAACGGCCAATCTCAGTCAGCGCAAACCGCTGCACTTGATCAAACTCTTTGTACTGATTATACATTTACCGGATTAAAAGCTAACGTCAAATTAAGCGAAAAATTTACAGGCACAGAGAGTTATTTTAATAGGATCGATATAATACTTCCTCCAATAGAAGTGAATGATAAAATGACTATTTATATTTGCCAAGGACTTCTCTTGGCTGGAATCGCTGACGCAATGATTGCTGGTGTTGCTCTCGCAGACCACTGGGGCGGTACCACTGTCTCAAAATCAGAGTGGGACTCATGGGATAACAAGTGCGGTAAAACCAAAGCTGATCAACATTGGGGTGTATTCTGATACTTATATCCATTATATGGATTAACGGTATGTAAGTTTTATAAAATAAAAATTCCAGAAATGTTGTTTTATCAAACAGACAGAGCCTAAAATGACAACTAGAAATGAAGTAATTGATTTTATCAGAGGCTTGTCAATTCTGTCGGTAATTTTGCTGCACTGTAAAATTCACTTGCCAGTAGACCCGTCATTACTTTCTATTACGTGGGTAAAATGGTTATTAGGTAGTGGCTATTATGGTGTCATGATATTTTTTGTTGTTTCTGGATTTCTAATAACATCAACCTGCCTTCAAAGATGGGGAAAGTTACAATCGATTAACATTAGTCAGTTTTATTTAATGCGATTTGCTCGAATCATTCCTTGTTTTCTTGCGTTGCTAGCAGTATTAAGTTTATTAGATTTAATAGGGTTAAAAGGATTTACTATTAATAATACTTCTCTTCTGCAAGCCTTGTTTTCTGCTCTAACATTTCAAATTAATTGGTTGGAAGCAAAAGTAGGTTATTTGCCAGCTAGTTGGAATATACTTTGGTCTCTATCAGTAGAAGAGATTTTTTATTTATTTTTACCATTACTGTGCTTCGTCTTTCGCAAGAAGAATTTAATATTGGTTATGTTCGTTTTTATATTATTAGGCCCCCTTGCACGCACAAAATTTACAGATAATGATATCTGGAGTGATCACTCTTATCTTTCTTGCATGGATGGTATTGTTATAGGTTGCTTGGCTGCAATGCTTGCAGATAAAGTTAAATCGATTCAGTTATCAAGGTATTTACTTTTATTGGGTTGCTTGTTGTTTGGCTTTATTTTCTTCTTTAGAAAAGAAGCGGTTGAGATTGGTGTTACGGGGCTAGGGTTGAATATAACAATTTTAGAAATTGGAATAGCAATGATCATACTTGCTACCCTGCAAACGCATTTCAGATGGTTTAGATTGGTACGCTGGTTTGGTAGAAATAGTTATGAGATTTACTTAACACATAGCTTTGTTGTGCTTTTTTTGATGAATATTTTATATCGTGCTAGCCAGCCGACATGGATAATTGTGTTTGAATATTTATGTATTGTTTTATGCTCAGGATTGTTAGGTCAATCAATTGCTACTTATTATTCAGAGCCATTAAACCTTTATATTAGAAAAAGGAATTTTTCATATAAAATTGGCTATTTATCTGAAGGGTAGTAATTCCTGAAATATATGTATGTTATTTATCATTGTAAGCGCTCCATTTCCTCCATCTTTTAATATTTCAAAATAACCTCGATACTGGCGCTAAGGTACGGACGCTGCGTTTTGCCGCCACTTTAATTATGCCTTATCTGGATAGGCAATTATTCCGAGGTTTTCAATAAAAAATGCTTGTTGCCATTCAAATATTTTAACCCCTGAAAAGTCTAATTTCCTTATGTCGATATTTGCTATCTCTGCATTTCTGAAATCCGCATTAAATAAAGACAGGCCATCGTATTGACTAGGTGAAAATACAGTATTTGTTAGGTTAGCCTCTTCTAGGTTAGTTTTTGAGAAAATAACTGAAACAAATTTACTTTCTGATAAATCACATTTTTCAAGATGCACTCCCTCAAAATTACAATATCTGAAATCTGTTTTAGTAAGGAACGCAGAACTAAATAATACGTTTCGACTAATGACATTTGAAAAATTTGTAAATTGAAAATCACAGCCCTGTGCGCGACATTCATTTATAACTATTTGAAATGCATTAGCACGTTTAAAAGTGCTCATTGATATATTGCAACGATGAAATTCTGCTCGTTTTAAATCTGCTAAGTTGAAGCAGCATCCATTTTGAAGATCTTTATCATAAAATTCGCAATCTTCAAAAAAACCTTCTTGTATGCTTGTTTTTTCAAAGTTGCAATTAAATATTTTGCAATTTATAAGTCGCAATCCATCTAAATTTGAAGAAGAAAAGTCTGAATTCGATATCTTGCAATTTTCAAATGTAAGCTCCTGATGATTGTGCTTAACCCAATTTAAATTGCTAAACTTTCTATCTTTGATTAGTGTTGTTTGAATGGAAATATTTAGAATTTCTTCTTCCTTTATAAGATCAATAAGTTTTTCTGTATCCGAATCAATAGGATCGTTTTTATCTTCAGAGTTTATATTGGATTTTTTATCCATTGAATTTTTAATTTTTTCTAGCGTCTTTGCAATACTTTGGTTGGTATCACTCTTGTCAGACATCTGGTCACCTTGGTGCTAAATTCAGAATAAAAAAATCTATAAAATATACAGTAAAGAAAACGACCCATTATATTACCAGAACTGCAAAGTCATTTCTCTAAGAAATGGATGACATATAATGGTAATTAAAACAGTTAAAAAAGAAAAGTAATGCAACTTCATTATATGTGATGAGTTACATTACCACTGAAAGTGGCGGCTAGTCGCAACTGCCGTACCCTTACGCCAATTATACATGTATAATATATGGCCAAAATCAGTTCACGGTTAAGAAATCATGTTGTTATTTGGCTAATATTTAGTATAATTGGTCAAAAAATAAAGCAATTAATTGCCCATTTACTCTACGTAACTACTCGGTGTTATCTATATATGCTTCAGATGAAATTATTATTTTTAATAACCATCTCATTTTTCACGGCCGTCTCAGCTCACCTAGTTTTTGCTGCTGTTAATTCAGATGTGATTGCCTCTATGCCGTATCTACACATCATTGTGAATAACAAACTTACTCCTCCCTGTCAGTTGGAGGTTGAGATTAAGCCTGAAAATTATTATGGTTGGGATGGGAGTTGTTCTAATCTTGATAATGTTGAAGTTTTTGCCTGGGGAGAAAGCAAAACACT
The DNA here is from genome assembly GCA_002404295.1 of Legionellales bacterium UBA4722. Classification (GTDB taxonomy): domain Bacteria; phylum Pseudomonadota; class Gammaproteobacteria; order DSM-16500; family DSM-16500; genus UBA4722. Next base: position 3,521 of record DHJK01000132.1, on the reverse strand, counting down.
TTGTCATTCTGATTTTAATCATAATGGTATACCTGCCTTTCCTGCTTTTGATTATGATCCCAGCATCAATAGTGCCGTAATCTCTAAGGTGAAGCCCTCTTTCAAGGGTGAAATTATTATTTCAAGTGGCGGTAATCAGATCGCAGATATTCATTATTCCCTGAATTATCACTTTCCATCGATATGGGCACGTCCAGATAAATATTTCACAAAAAAGAGTCAATACCCTAATTATGTAGCGTTTGGCGTCGGTAGCTCTTATCTTCAGTGGGATCCTTTGATAATCAGATCGCAAGATCCTAATTATAGTTTTCATATAACTGATAGATATAACATTAATGGGTTGAACTATTGTTATTTCACTTTGACTAACACTGGGAGTGTAGATAACCCTTTTATTCACATGCAAATGGGTAACTGCTCTGTTTTTCCTATTATAGATGTCGTAAGAAGTTAATACTTTAATCATAAATAAAGAGAGGGAGTCATTGATGAGTATTTATAATAAAACTATTTCTTTGGTACTGGCTGTTTTTGCCGGGTTTTATTTTACAGCAGGATATGCTGCGAATATACCTTATCAACCGTTAACGCCTCCGCTGCCAGCAATCGCAGGTAAAGAAATAATTACACCTGAATGGTTATTATCACACTCAACGCCTTCGTTGGATAAGCCTAGTATCAGTTGGTTGAATAAAAATACCCTTATTTATTCCTTCCCTCTCAAAAATAATAACCAGATCGGCCATATTGAAACAATCAATGTGATTAGTCATCAACACCAGCTTTTAACAGATGGATTGACACCTGTGCCCTCTTCAGATGGAAAATGGATTGCTTATACAAAAGGTAAAAATGAAAATCTACAGTTATGGGTAATCCAAAGCAATGGTTTAAACAACAAGCAAATCTCTCATATTGAGGGTGGATTGAATGGTTATTATCGACATCAATACAACATTGCATGGTCTGCTGATTCCAAAAAAATTATTTTAAGTCACCAAAAAGTGGGTGAGTACTGGGAACATCACAAACAAGCCGAATCTAAAATTGATGTGATTGACATTGTCTCGGGGCAATCTCACGAAATTGCATCGATTGATGGGAGCGTTAAATATTTATCTGCAAATCATAACAAAATATTTTTTGTTAAAGAACGACTTGGTTTTGACTATAACGTAGAAGAAGATCACGAATGGATAGAATCACTTGATATTAGTGGAAAAAAATTAACAACGATTTTACATTTTTCAGGTCTACAGCAATGGCTATCACCAACCGTTTCACCTGATGGAAAACAAATGGCAATTAATTATGATCCTGATGTGCCATTTTATGCGATTATTGGCAGCATAGGTTTAGTTGATTTAAATAATGCTAATCAAATCACTTCAATTAAATGTTTGACTAGAGAAATAAATTTAGCGGGACCGAAATGGTCCAATAAAAAACATTTGATTTATGCGTTGCGACTATTTGGTGGTTATAATCAGATATATTCTATTGATACAATAACAGGACAATTAAATCAGATCACTCATGCACCGCTCGATATTCTAAGTTATGCTGTATCTCCTGATGGTAGACAGCTTGCCTGGATCGGAGAAGATGTACATGCAAAATATACGATACGCATTGCTAACAGTGATGGTAGTAAAACAGAAAATATCGCTGTTATTAATCCTTATTCTAACAATCTAGCATTGAGTGAAGTGCGCGAAATTGAATGGAAAACGATAGATTACCCTTCCCCTATTCGTGGGCTGTTAATTTTACCCTTAAATTATCAGCCAGGAAAAAAATATCCTTTAATTGTGGATATTCATGGCGGTGGTATAAGCGCTCATATAGTATTTTACGGGGGCCTTTTGACAAGTACACCACTTGAATGGCAATTGTGGGCAGCAAAAGGATATGCTGTTTTTGTTCCCGAATTACGATCCTCCGGCTCATTCGGCTCGCTTGCTATTACAAGAGATGCATTACAAAATTTTGACGATGTAAACTGTGATATAAAAGATGTTAATTCGGGTGTCGATTATTTAATAGACCAAGGCATTGCAGATGCTAATCGACTCGCTGTTATTGGTCATAGTGCAGGTAGCGAACGAGCTAATTGGTTAGCAGTCACAACGCATCGATATAAAGTTGTTATTTCACATGATGGCTCGGCAGATCATTTAATTGAGACAATGAATAATGAGGTAGTGAATAATAATAGTATTTCTAAACGTGTCGCTCACTTTTTTGGTGGAACCCCCCAAGAAGTACCCCAAAATTATACAAAAAATTCCTCTTTAACACATTCTGCCGGAGCAACGACACCTATCTTATTTTTGGCTGGTAATATTAAGTTGGGTGGCATAGGCGGTAGTGAATTTGACAAAGGTTCTTTACCTATGCTTTATCATGCGCTTAAAAATCAAGGAGTAGAAACAGATTATATTTACTATCCAGATGAAGGTCATGTATTTGAAAAACCTGCTAATCAACAAGATATGCTAAATCGAGCCATTATTTGGATAGATAAATATTTAATTGGTGCAAAAGAGGAAACTCCATGAAGTTCGAATATTTATTTAGCGATACACAAAATATTTTTACTGGGTTACGTGTAGATGGTTCTTATCTTAGCTTCTGGACGAATTTTAAAGAGAGTATGATTAAGTATATTGATATTGAGTTGCTCTTATTTCGTAAAGTATTCCCAAAAGAGTATACATTCATTGGCGTGTATAATGATCAATCGGAGCATGATGAACATTATTGGTAAGCTATAAGAAGCGCCTCG
>DHJK01000132.1:0-592 GCA_002404295.1 Legionellales bacterium UBA4722 | reverse complement strand
TTACGCCTCATCTTCTTAAACAACTATTAATTACAATCGCAAGTTATCAGAGAGACATAAAAGAACGTAAGCAGTTTCAGAAATTTGCACAAGAAAAAATGGCTCATTTACCATCTGAAAGCATTCAAACAGAAAAATTCTATTTTTCTGAAACTGAAATCGATATAATTCATGAAAAAGCAATTATGGTTGGACATAATAACGTGCCAATATCAGTAGATTCACAAGCATTCATGTTAACAAATGTAAATAATAGTAAAGCAACTATTGAATTGACAATACTTTGTTTAGCATCTACCTTGTTAATTTATTTGTTATGTTTTCGTAGTAAAAAAAACAGAACTGAAAAAAATAGAACGATTGTTGATTCTCAGTCGCGCTCTTTTATTTCAGAACAAAAATATTATATGAATGAGTCAACAAATCTTTCTGCCGGAAATGGTAATGTTTCTGCTCTTATTGCTCTAAGTATTTTATCTGGTGCCAAGCAATCCATTCATCCTTTTCGAGAGATGAGAGATCAAATCGATACAAAAATTAAAAAATTTAATAGGCAATAGTGATAATGATAACCTGTCTCTTATACACATCT
>DHJK01000194.1 GCA_002404295.1 Legionellales bacterium UBA4722 | reverse complement strand
ACACAGTTAAATGAACACTCTCACCGCGTGGGAAATTAGCTAAAAGGTCACGATTAATATGCTTTTGCTACTCCTGAATATGATGCCTAATCGCTTCTGCTATCCACTGATTTAGACTCACTTTATGTTGTCTAGCTGTAATATAAACCTGCCTATGTAATTCAGGGTCGATACGAAGATTGAATTTGCCCGAGAAAGGCTTTTCCGGTTCTTCATTCCGCTCTTTGCAAAAGTCGAGGTAATCATTGATCGAATCATGAAAAGCCTTTTTAAGCTCTGCAACCGTTCTTCCCTGAAACGTAATCACATCACGTGTATTGATTACCTCACCGTGAAAAATGTCTGCTTCATCATCAAACTCAACATGACCGATATAACCTTTATATATTAACATTTGATACCTGCCTCTTTTAAAAATCGCCTCATTGACACAACCGCACCCTTGTCTGTTTCTTTTTGGGGGTGAGGACGATGAAAAACAGCACGTACATCGTTTAATGCAATCCTAACTCGTGAACCACTCCCCTCAGATATCTCGGCACCTAATGCAACGAGCATCGCTTCAATATCCTTCCAAACGATCCCTGCCTGCACAGGGGTTTGGAATATTTGTTGTAATGTTTTCTGGTGCTTTTTATTCATTATAGCATGGTACCATAAAATAGTACCATTACAAGGCTTCACGCCATTTTCTGTGGGGCACTCCTGGGGCACTTAGAAACAACAAATAGCAAGACTGCACAATAAATGGCACAGCTTTAGTGCTTTAACCGATTGATTTAATTATTGATATTGATTGCAGCCTGTTGTGATGTGTCACTTGGATAGAACTGTTAATCATTAGGTCACTGGTTCGAGTCCAGTTCGAGAAGAGGTGGCAGAGCGTATGGGTACTAAAGCACCTGCTATTGCACGGTTAGAAGCAACAGGCACTCGGGAAAAGCATTCTCCCAGCGTTAGCACATTACGCAAATATGCTCATGCAGTAGGTTGCACGTTAGTGATTCATCTTAAGCCTGTTCCTAAAAAAGATTTAAGAGAAAAACATGCGTGAGATAAAAAATATGTTTGGCATTAATAGTCTACTGCTTTGCATTTTTGTTGCAACTTTTCATCGCTAATATCCAAAGGTTTTCTGTGAGACTTCCCAGCAAAATATTTGTCGCTTACCTCCCACACATAAATCCTTCTTTCACGAGTATTTTCCATTAATTCCTCTATTTTTTTGAAAATCAAATATGCTTTATTCGAGTCGGGAGGAAATTCCAAAGCCAAACACTGCGTAGCAAATACGATTCGATCAGAAGCAGCATTGGCTTCTTGATCAGTTTGAGCCTTGTAATACAAATCCTGTCGCGCTACTGCGATTGTAGTTGCTGCCTTCCAAGCATCTTTGTTCCAATGCGGAATGGTATTTTCAATGTACGTGAGAATATCATCCCGTATGCCATATTGATTATGTACGGGGCCTACAAGATCAGGTGAAGGCAATGGTCTTTTATTTTCTGGTTGAGCCAAATCCTGGAATTCATGACTCACCTTTTTATCGGCTACCGATTCAATCGCTTTATTCGCGACTGGATTATCAGAAGTTTCATTTCTATAAAGCATAACGACAACTATAGCCACAATAGCTATGGCTAAGATAATTATAATAGTGATTTTTAATTTGTTAGGTAGAGGCATTGCTCTTACTCCTTATATTTAATTTAATAAACGTTAGTTTCATTACAATGCCACCCCTGCAGAACCGTGCTTGTGGTTTTCCCACACACGGCTCTTCGATGAAGCATTCACAGTGTTAGCGCGCATCATACAGTGCATAACAAATTCTCGGTATCGGTAATGGATTCCATTGCAAATATTGCTGGAACATATCCCAAGTCATGCTTTTGCGTTGACTTCGTCGATTAATCCATTTGAATACTGTCATTACAACATGATAGTAAAATCGCTGTATACCACGACAATTTCCACTAACTCCAAAATAATTATAGTGTCCTGTTAATTTGGCTCTCAGCGTTGGCCACCAAGCTTTTATTTCCATTCTGCTACGTACCCGCTTAATCCATTCTTTTGTTTCTTTGAGTTTTCGAGACATGCTTTGTTTTGAGGTACGATGACCCATTACAAAGTATCCATTTCTGCTCGTTGCGCAATAATGCGTAAACCCAAGAAAGTTAAACGTCTCTGGCTTCTTGCCATTTCTCTTGCTTAATTTCCAACTATGTCAACCAAATTTTATCATCTTTGTCTTCTCAGGTGAAACAGCCAGCCCAAACTTAGACAGACGCTCCACCAGTGATTGCAAAAATTCCTTTGCATCTTGCTCACTTTCACAACACACCACAAAGTCGTCACAGTAGCGAATAAGCTGCATATGCCCTCTTGCTTTTGGTTTAATGATTTTCTCAAACCAACTATCCAAAACATAATGCAGATAAACATTCGCTAGTAGCGGACTCACTACACCTCCTTGCGGTGTACCAGTCTTGCTCGCTTGATATTCTCCATCTTCCATTACTCCTGCCTTTAACGTTTGTCGTATCAACCATAGTAAATTACGATCCAACACGCGCTCTTCCAGGCAACGTAACAACCAGTAATGACTGACTGTATCAAAGAATTTCGCAATATCCACTTCGACAATAAAATTAACCGGTTCCTTCATCCCTTCAGTGTCTAGTGCTTTGATCGCTGTATGGCAGCTTCGGTTCGGTCTAAAACCATGCGAACATTCTTTAAAATCAGTTTCAAATATTGCTTCTAAAATCTTCTTCAGCATTAATTGAACGATTTTATCTTCAACCGTTGGAATGCCTAATCCGCGTTTCTCACTCGCTTTACCTGCTTTCGGGATGTATACCCGTCTCACAGGTTTTGGTTTGTAAGTCTTGCTTTTCAAGCGCTCTACTAAATTAAAGATGTTCCACTCTAGCTCTCTTCCGTACTCCTCTACCGTCACTGCATCCACGCCGCTTGCCCTATCTTTTACAAGCTCGTGGTAACACGCAACAAGATTGTCTTCATTTATATGATGAATTAACGCCGTAAATTTCAGACTTTTATCTTGCCTTGCTTTCTCTGTTATCAAATTGAGTTTCGCTTTCATCAGGTACCTTAATCTCAGAGTATTAATCCAACAAGCTCTCAATCTGTCTCTTCATCGCTAGCCGCTTCCCCCTGTGCATGGCTTTCCCACACTCCGAGTACTATCAGTTAGTCCGACTTCTGCTGCATCGTCTAGTCGTTCTTGCCTTTTCTGGCTTGTCCTAACTTACTCGTACGCGTTGCATACAAGAACGCAGCAGATCTCCCAAGTTCACATAGCTTCCATCTTGTATCATGCCATTGCCTCAGACTCCGGTAGAGCGAGTGTCTGCTTGCCTTTGCGCCGACCCTCGTGTTGCTTTCCGTTAAAATGACAACGTCAACCTCTACTACGGTAATAATTACGGAGCTCAATACATTCACTTTCGTTACGGCCTGATACATCCTTCACGCTCGCTTTAGTTAATTCATCACTGCCTTAACTAGAGCGTGTTGTTCTACGCGGATGGCTAATCTTTACGTAGGCCGGATTTGCACCGACTGAAAACTATGCGCTTATCTTGGCGCACCATTAAGATTTTTCCTTTAACCTGTTGTAATAAGAATGTATATCATTCATTGGTTTTGGGTTGTATTTTTTACCTTCGATTCTTCTTCTCAAAATACTTTTATAATCTTCCACCGCCTCATCCCAAGTAGCTTCGCGCTTTAAGTATGCTGAAGCGGTTTCTTTTTTACGGAAAAGCCAACGAACATCTGCGCAAATATTGGTTGATGGATCAAGCAATTCATTTCCAGTTAAAGGAATAAGATGATTTTTTAATTCTCCAGTATAATTACCCAATATATTCAGCGTCTGATCAATGATCTGCATTAATCCACGAGCATGTCCGATGTCTTTTCTATGATTTATTTTGCTTGGGTCAAAACTTGATTCTGTTGCAATAAGCGATTTTATTAAATTAGGATCAAGCGGGTTTGCTGGGTGAAATACTTCATTCCAATAACGAACCCAACCACAAATTTGTTTATCATATTTATCTGCATCAGAAAATTCTGTTAAAACGTTAGCTGTAGGTCCGCCTGTAGTCAAGTCATGAAAATAAGTTTCTGCAACATGTTGAATTTCAGCATAAGATAATTCATCTTTATGAGAACTATTCAAGGCGCAATGTTCATGCCATGTAGCATTAATACCATTTGGATGAATTTTACTATTTGGAACGTGCACAATATGCTCGCGAACGAGGTGCTTACCGAGAGGACATTTCCGTCAGGGATGTTGATCGATTTTAAAAGCATCTCTGCTTGTTTGATTATCATCTTGTGTTTTCATATTGTCGTCTTCCTTTGAAATGTTTATCCTATGACAGTGTATTATGCTAATCAAATATAAATCTTCTACTGATATGTTGATCTACACCCGATATGCAATAAGTAAGAATCCAGCCACTTTTTCAAACTATAGATTCTCTAACCGTTTCAAGGTATCAGGAAATTTCCTGACCATTAAAATCAACGCAGCTGCTTGGTCATTAGGTTCTGTTTCTCCGTGCTCCCATTTTTCCAAAGTACGCAAAGAAACACGCAGCTTAAGCGCAAATACAGCGCGTGACATATGCAGTTTTTGACGTGTATCAAGAATTAATGTCGCGCTTACTTTGAGGCGAGGCTTTTTAGTAATTTCATGCGTGCGAAGCGTGATCTTCCCCTCCTTGTGGGCTTTAACCTCCAGGATACCTTGTTTTATCTCTTCAAATAAACTACGTTTTTTTTTAGCCATAATTACCAACCCTCTAGCACCAGTTTTAACGCTTTCTTTTCTTTAGCTGACAAATCGGACATTTCATTTTTTGCATAAAGCGTAAAAAAATAAATGTGGTCTTTTGCAACTTGCCAATAATAAATAAATCTTATTCCGCCACGCTTACCTTTATTGCCTAAAGCCCAGCGCAGCGCAACTTGCGTAAACCACCTGTTCCCTGTATCGGATCACCTGCATCGGGCTGTTCAATAAGAAATTTTTGAAGTTCCTGATACTCATCATCCTCTAGATAATCTGGCAACTTATTTGTAAATACAAGTGTTTCTATAAATATCATAATACCTTACATCTTATTATACCCTATAAGGGTATAGTTTCAAGTTTATTGTGTGGTTTTTTAGTCGTTAATTAAGGCTTGTTTGCGGGATTGGAGAAATGAATAAGATAATCTGAGAGAGATAAATTATGAGGTTGATGATTTTTGCTGTCAATCACTTTGAGAGTTCTTACTACTAAATCTACATGTATTCACTTCAGGATGGCAGCTTCATGGCGGCGAAAGCCAATAAAAAACACTATCAACAGATAATCACGCAGCACTTCACCTGTTTTAATTAATAAGTTAGTTTCTCTCAGTTATCTAAACTAAAGACTTTTTTAACGCTTTAATTGGGTAATATGCCCCACAGCAATTGCGCCACAGCCTGTGGCGCAATTAGTATTGTAGGAACATGCTGGGCAAACTGTCTCATTCTTTGTAAATTTTAAGCTGTTTGTCCATGCCACACTCCTTCCATTTAATTTTTTCTCTACTTACCTTCCCAAACACTCGGTTTTTTCCCTTCCGTGCCTGCGGATGTCACGCGCAACGCAAAGCCCTTAACTGATCGTCACGATAAAATGCTTGGTCTTTATCAGTAGGCGCCACAACTTTATCAACGAACGCTTTTGTTAACTTCACTTAACACCCTATTACAATGTAGAATCAATGTAGAAAGACTACAGAGAATCTATTAGAAGAAATTAAATAGCAAAAAAATACTTACAATAATGCTTATGTGATTTTATCAAATTATGAAAATGCAAAAAATCATTATTTGCCAGTGATTGATCGAGGAAAGACCTATGTTTAAAAAAGTAAAAGCCATCATGATATTCGTTGAAGATATTCATCTTGCAGCTAAATGGTACTCTGAATTACTGTCTAGGAAGCTGTCGTATCTAGATGTTGATATTCCAGTGATTGCACTGGATGACACATCCATATGGTTTCATAAAGCTGATTCGAAAGTGTCCTCAGGCAAGGCGGGAACAATCGCATACTGGGAAGTGAATGATTTTCATCAAGCTATGTCCTGTGCACTGAAAAATGGGGGCACACTTTATCGTGGACTGATCTTGCCCCAGCAAAGTA
>DHJK01000196.1 GCA_002404295.1 Legionellales bacterium UBA4722 | reverse complement strand
AAATAAAGTTTCTAAAAATCAAATACAGGTATAACATTTACATTGTGAAAGATTAGATTCGGTACGAGTAAATTGATTTATTTTGTATTAGTCAATGAGTATTAGCCAAATTTAAGGAGTGCATTATGAGTGGATATCAAATGTATCAAGGAAAAGAGTTTGAAGGAAAAGACAAACCTTTAATTACTAAACAAATAAAAAATAGTAGTGTGCATGATGCAAGAAGCGAAGATGTGTCTAAACATGAAAGTAAAGAACCAAAACAGGAAGGACGTAAAGTTGAGGATCTTTCTCAAGATCCTTCACTGCATACTGCGACGAACCCATCGAGCGGTTGGCTTGGAAATATAAAAAAAATATTGATTTCCCCTCTTTCTATCATCAAAACGGATGAGGTTTTCGAAAATGCATTGCTGGAAGATACCTCGCTTGAAGAGTTTCTCTCACAATTAACAGCATTAAAAATAAAAATATCAGATGAAAAAGAAGAGGGCAGGTTTATTCTGTTTAATTCTGTTATTAAACCAATAAAGCATGCAGTTCGGGTAAAAATAGCTGAGAAACAAGCGTTAATTATTGAGCTTGCATCTAATAAATTTAATATGAAAAAAAAGCTATATTTTGTATCAGAATTTCAAAAAGCACAAAAAAGTTTAATAGATGAATCGTATGTAAAAATAAAGGAAGCTGAGTCTGATTTAATAGAGGAGACAAAAAAAGAACTCTATGATCAATTAAAACAAATAATCGCCCATCCAATTTGGGACGCGCAAGTTAGAATGTATGGTGGTAAGGTTGTTTTGAATGACGATAATAAAGAAGTACGTGTTCCAACAGGGATAGAGCAAATGATGAGGGTTGTCACTAATTTTCCGCTTCCTAAGAAAAAATCATGTTGTCATTTCAGATTTTTTTCTAAGACTATACCTTCTTCTCGTGTAAAGGCACAGAAAGAAGAAGCATTAGACTCTGTAAAGGTAGGTGAAAAAATAAATCAAATTAAAGAAATAGCAATACAACGATTATCAAAGAGCGATAAAAGAACTGATCCAACAAAAACATTTTATACCGCGATACAGTTAATAAACACTAGTCGTTTAGGTGATTTGAAAGCCTTGAATGGGTATATTAACAAAATTAAAGCAATATACGCAAAGGACTGCTTATCATACTTTCAAAGTACGGGAGATGAAGCCCCTGCTGAGCTTGTTAGACTTCAATCATCGCCAATGAGGACAGTTTAAATTATCTTCTAACAGGTCACCCCACGTCATCACTGCGAGCCCCCACCGAGGCGAAACAGTGACGACGATGGGATTGGGCTGTTACGCCGTCTTTACTGAGAGATAGTACTCTAGCTTAGCTTTCAAATTTAACAAATTTAGCCATTTTCTCTAGAAGACAAATAAAATCTATTGGTTTTGTATCGTAATCATCACAACCCGCTTTTCAGCTTTCTCTTGATCTCTAAGCATGGCATGAACAGTGAGCGCAGGGAAAATGATATTTGATTTCATCCATTAATTATGATTAAATTATATCCATCATGACAGGGAGATGTAGATGAGATATAGCTATTGGATAAAAATAAAAAATAAACTTCTTTTAGGTTGTTTTATTTTATTTTTTTCAAACACAATTGATGCGACTCCTCTCTCTGCTGATAATATGATTAAAGTTGGTATGACAGCAGCCTTAACAGGTCCTTCTCAAACGCTTGGGAAAAGTATGAAAGAAGGAATAGAAATTTATTTCAATAAGATAAATGCGATGGGTGGCATTTTTGGCAAAAAATTAAAATTGATTGTGTTAGATGACAAATATGAGCCTGAATTAGCCGGGCGTAATATGCGGCATTTAATAGATCAAGATCATGTAATAGTGGTGATTGGAAATGTAGGGACGCCAACTGCGACAATCACTATTCCTATCGCTAATGAAAAGAAAACGCTTTTATTTGGCGCATTAACAGGCGCAGACATACTTCGTAAAACTAAACCCGATCGTTATATTATTAATCTGCGTGCAAGTTATCAAGAAGAAATTTCTATGATGATCACAAATCTTTTAGCAACTGGGATCAAACCTGACGAGATTGCTTTTTTTACACAAAATGATGCATATGGTGACTCAGGTTATGATAGTGCTATGAGTGTTCTTAAAAAAGCAGGTTATACCCATCCTGAGGGGTTACCTCATGGACGTTATAAACGTAATACAACTAATGTAGAAGCAGGTTTGGCAGATATTCTAAACAACGTTGAAAAAACCCCTAAAGCTTTTATTATAGTAGGTACCTATAAACCTAGCGCAAAATTTATTAACTTAGCTAAAATAGAATTTCCGGATGCATTATTTCTAAACCTTTCATTTGTAGGTGCCGTGGCTTTAAATAGCGAATTGAAGAATAGTCATAATGTTATTGTGACTCAAGTAGTACCCTATTTTAATATGGAGCTACCGGCAATACGTGAATATCATGATGATATCAAAAAATATTTACCCGGTGCAAAACCCGGTTTTATTTCACTTGAAGGATATTTAGTAGCAAAATTATTTGTGAAAGCCTTAGAAAAAGCGGCAACTGATAATAAATTAACACATGAAGGCATTATTGATACATTTGAAAAGATGCATAACGTTGATATTGGAATAGGTGAGTTGATCAGCTTTGACCAAAATAATCATCAAGCATTGCATGTGGCATGGCCTACTACAATCATAAACGGTGAAACTCAACCGATGGATTGGTCAACTTTCAACGTTAATAAAACATTAGGACATTGAGAAATTATTTAATGTACTTTGCTATTTTCCCCAGTAAACGCACAAAATCAATGGGTTTTGTATCATAATCATCGCAACCTGCTTGCTCTGCCTTTTCACGATCGCCCACCATCGCATGTGCGGTTAAAGCTATAATAGGTATTTTATTTGTCTTGGGGTCCGCCTTTAATTTTGTTGTGGCCGTCCATCCATCAATGACTGGCAAACTCATATCCATCAAAATCAAATCAGGTAATTCAGCTGTAGCAACATCAATTGCTTGTTGACCATCTGTAGCAGTAATCACTTTAAAACCTTTTCGATCTAGTCGACGTGATAACATATCAAGATTCAATGGATTATCTTCTACTAAGAGTATTTTGCCAGACATTGTATTACTCCTTCTTAGTCGTTAATTGTTTAATTTGATCGTGAATGAGACCGGTTAAATTTTTATGCGTAAAGGTTCCTTTTTGTAACAAGGATTGCGTATATTTAGATAACATTGTTCGTTCATCTGCATTTAATTCTTTAGCGGTGACGACAATCACAGGGATTTTACGCCATTGTTCATTTTTTTGTAATTCGTTGATAACGGCAAATCCATCCATTTCCGGCATGAGTAAATCTAATAAAATGATAGAAGGTGTAATTTTTTTGAGTATATCCAGACCTTCGCGGCCATTAACTGCTACAATATAATTCCATCCTGCTTTTTCAACGACTTTAGACATAAGATCACGAGCAGAAGGGTCGTCATCGACAATTAGCACCATCGGTGTTTCTATATCTAAAGGTATCAGTTGTTTGATTTTATCAATTAAAACTGAGATGTTTACAGGTTTTTGTACATAATCAATTGCGCCTAATGCAAATCCTAATTCTTTTTCATCCACTAATGAAGCAATAATGACGGGGATTGATTCGAGAGCGGGATCAGCTTTCAGCGCAGCTAACGTAGACCAGCCATCCATAATAGGCATGACGATATCTAAAACGATAACATCAGGCTTATTAATAGATGCCATCTCTAGTCCTTCTTTTCCGTTAAATGCATGTATAACGGTATGTTCTGATTCTTGTAACAGCGCCTGCATTTCTTTATGAAATGAAATATCATCATCTATAATTAAAACTACTTTTTGTATTGAATTAATATGGGTTTTGATAGGTTCCAGTTGTGATACAATTTCTTCCTTTTGCATTCCTGTGACGCTCATTTTCGGAAGCGTAATAGTAAAGGTGGATCCTTTTTCATTTTCGCTTTTAACACTTACAAAACCGCCTAACATTTCTGAAAATTGTTTTGTTAAAAACAAGCCTAGACCTGTTCCACCGTATTTACGAGTAGTGCTTGCATCTGCTTGCGTGAATGCTTGAAACAATTTTTTTAATTTATCCTCTGGTATGCCGGCACCTGTGTCAGACACGGCAAATTGAATAAATTCCTTATCATTTTGTATAACAGATTTAATATCAAGCATAATGCGGCCATTAGAAGTAAACTTAGATGCATTGCTAAGTAAATTCAATAAACATTGACGAACTCTCACCACATCCGTATGCATGGTATCTACAGCAGGGTCAATAGTCAGATCGAATATATTATGATTTTTTTCTATGAGTGGGGTGATGATAGATTTTAAATCATTTAAAAGATCATTCACTTTGATATCTTCTAGGAAAATACTAATTTTACCCGCTTCAATTTTAGATAAATCAAGCACATCATTAATGAGTGTCAATAAATGTTTAGCAGAGCCTGTTATTTTTTCCAAATCAGCTACATAAATTTCATGGCCTGCATCACGCACATCATCTTGCAACATTTCACTGTATCCAATGACTGCGTTGAGAGGTGTACGTAGTTCATGGCTCATATTGGCTACAAATTCTGATTTTATTTTATTAGCGGACTCCGCTTCTTCTTTAGCATTTTTTAATTCAATTACGATTGTTTCCAGGCTTTTATTTGCGGTACTTAACTCATGTGTTTTAAGTGAGACTAATTCTTGTAAATGCTTTTGGGCATAATCTAAACTAGATGCCATCGTATTGAACGTTGTGATCACCTCATTTAAATCTTGATAAGGCGTCATTTCCAGCCTATATTCCAGCCCACCATCTTGATAGGCAATTTTATTCATAGCTTTTGTAAGCATATTTAAGGAACGGGTAATTGTTTTGGTTAGATAGGACCCCACAAAAAACATAAACGATAATACAATAATAACGATAAGAACAGCTGATCTACGATTTCGTTTAGCGATAGTTTGTGCCTGTACGGTGAGTTTATCGCTTATGGATAATGCAATATTATCCAACACAGTAAATTGCCTAGTGATACCCGTAATGTATTTTTCTACTTGGCCAATTGTTTCATAAAGAGCAATAGTTGTTTTATTATAACTTTGTCGCATTGCAATAATATTACCTTGCTTCTCATTTATTTGGTTTACGATCATAGTAAAATTTTTTTCTATCTTAATAGAATTTGCATGTAAATCAGGGATATCTTTTAATTGTTCTTCAAAATCTCGTAAATCTTGATAAGTGAGTTGAATAATCTGTAGGATCTCATTATCTTTTAAATTGATAATAGCATCTGGATCAGATTCTGCTGCAACTTGTCGCATAAGTGTTGTTAGTGTTGAAAAATCAGTATTCAATTTTTCACTTGTTCTTTGAGCATTAAATAATGTACTTGATAACAATTCTGATACAGATTTTTTAAATTCAATTTGGCTCTCTTTTGTTCTCATCAGATTAGGAAGCAATAACTGTTCCTTAATACCACGTATCATTTTTATATTTTTTAAACTTAAAATACCACTGATATTACCTGATTGTGACTTTAATACTTTTACATCCTCATCAATATTATGAGCTAATTTTCTCAATTGATCCTGCAGCGTAACTATATTACGTGTTGTATTTAATAGGTTTTCATCCACTGCTAAAAAATTTTGGTATATTTTCTTTAGAGATTGAAGTTCCTTTGTTGCTTCTACATTCTTAATTGCAATATTTGCTAAATTAGTAATACCGAGTGTAAATTGTTTTTCATACGGGATACGAGAAGGAACGCTGTCTAAATCAAGGATATTTTGTACGGATAGAATATTTTGTTGTCTTGCTAAAAATCCGGCTAGTGAGTTACTCATCATGATACGTGCAGATTCAATTTTACTAACCTGCAGAAAATACCTCTGATTCTCGATTAGCTTATGATTAAAATATAATGCAGATGCGCCTAATATAAAGAGCGATATAATCGCTATAAAAAGCAAGAAAAGATGCGCCGTTCTAAGATATAACTTCATTGTTATAATTCTCACATACATCTAACATTATTAATTTTAATTCTTTGACCGTTCTAGTGGAATAAATTTTCCTTCTTTATAAACAGTGATCCATAGCGCATCAATGCCGGAATGATCTGTTTTGCTGCAAATTATGCTTACGCCAATACCTAAATCAATTTTATTCATTGATTCAAACGTATCAATAATACCTTCACGCGTGAGTTTATGACTTGCTGCGGCTTTTTTTAATCCCATGACAAATAATTTTGCTACTAGATAACCTTCTAATGTGCCAACGTTAGCCTGCATGTCTGCGCCATATTTTTTTAAATCCTGTCGATATTCCACGACAGCTGGTAATGTTGAATCTATGTAGGGAACGACTTGTGAAGAGATCACTTTATCATTCATTTGTTTAGTTAAATCGCTTGCGTTAATCAAGCCTGAGACAGTTAGAAATAGTGCGTCTGGGTATTCAACACTCGCAAGCTTAATAAATTCAGCATTCGGCAGATAAACGCCTCCTAAAATAAAGGCTTTTATAGGCACTTTTGCTTGTTCGATAATCTGGGACAAGGCGGAATGAAACTCTGAGGAATTGCGATTATATCGACCATGTGGAAGTAATTCAGGCGTGAGATAGCCCTGCTGTTTGAGTGACGTCATTGCACTCGTATAGATAGAATTACCAAACATATCATTTTGTGTGAAGAAAGCGATATTTTTAGGTGAAATACCAGAACTTATAATATATTTGATTAATGCGTTCACTTCATTAGAATAACTTGTGCGAAGATTAATAATATATCGATCAGCAGGTGTTTTACGTAAAAGAGAAGAACCTGTTCTTGCTCCAAATAGGAGTATTTTACTTTTATTAACAATAGGAACGGCTACGACTGCAGCAGGCGTGCCATTATTACCAATGATCGCTAGCACGTGATCTTGATCAATAAGTTTATGTAAATTTGCAGCTGCGCGTAAAGGTTCATAACCATCATCTAAGACAATTAATTCTAATTTTCTTCCATCTATGCCACCTGCTTCATTGATCTTATCAAAGTAGAGTTGCACTCCTGTTTTGATTGTGTTCCCGCTGGTTGAGTCACCGCCCGTTAAAGAGGCGCTCATACCGATCTTAATAGGCGTTTTATTTGGCGAAGAACTTATTTCATCGGTTGAGGCGTAGGTTGAAGATACAAAACAGAAAACGATTAATCGTAAAAATAATAAAATAGCTTGCCTGAATACTGACAGTTTTATTATTTTATGCATACTTAAGCTCCATTTTATGCATTGTTTGATTCTCAATATTACTTGTTATATAAGTCTTTTAATATAACATTCATTCTATACTATGAAAAGTGGCCAGAATAAGCGATCTGTCTTGTGATAGTCGACTAAAATGTTTAAAATACATCTCTATTCTACGTTCATTTGATCACAGGGAATTAATTCAGCATGCCTGAAAACCCGATTTTTGAAGCTCTTTTTACAATACATCACAAAATTCTTGAATATAGTCGTCGGCTTATTCCTTTATTAGATTTTTTTCTTTCGGATGAAGATTGTTTAAAATCACCTGAAACCTCTACGTTTATCAAGCATATTCAGAAAGGTAATTTGATCTTACAGCAAGACGTTGATCGGCTGCTTGGAAGTAAAATGACAAGCGAAGAATTCCAAAATATAAATTTAGAAAGTCACTTATCGAGAATACGACATGATTTAAAAAATCCCATTAATTCCATGCAGGGCTATGCGGAAATAAGCTTAGAGGAATTCCAATTAATTAATAACACCCTGTTATGTAAAAATATGGAAGAGATTCTTTCTCTGATACATGAAATATTAGTTGCTATTGAAGGCATTAAAATAAATGCCTCAACCCCATCAAAAACTAGTAATAACTTTACTACTATTATACGTAATAATTTAGATAGNNTAGTCTTTTAACTGTAGCTGAAAATACTACTGATGAATTTCTTAAATTTAAAAATGAAATACCTATTTTAGTGGTAGATGACATTGAAGAAAATTGCAAGCTACTCACTCTATATTTAAATCATATTGGTTATAATAATATTCATGTTGCTTATAATGGAAGTCAGGCACTGGAGTATATTGAATCTAATCCTGTGGAAATTGTATTACTTGATATCGACATGCCAGGATTAAGTGGTATTGAAGTACTTATAACTATAAAAAAGCATGCACGATCAAGGCATATTATGGCTATCATGATATCTGCGGCAGACTCAATGGAAAATACGATTAACTGTATTAAAATAGGCGCTGAGGATTTTCTGCCTAAGCCATTCAATAGAGATTTGTTAAACGTGAGAATCGGATCTTGCGTTGAAAAAAAATGGTTTCAAAATGTTGAAATTGAATATAATAAAAAAATCAAGGTTGAAAAGCAGCGTTATGAAACACTATTAAATGTGATCCTTCCTCCATCTATTGTTGAAGAGCTAACTGTTGAAAATCAGGTAACCACAAAAAATTATAAAAATGTTGCTGTTTTATTTACTGATGTTGTTAGTTTTACTACGTATTGTGATACTCATGATTTAGCAGATGTAGAAATTAACTTACAAAAATTTTCAGAGCTTTGTGAAAATATTGCAATCAAATATAATTTACAAAAGATTAAAACAATAGGGGATGCTTTTTTAGCTACGGCTGGTATGTTAATTGAAAATCAAAATCCAGTGTTAGATTGCCTTCGTTGTGCATCTGAATTATTAGAAAGTAGTGTAAAATTACTACCTGCCAAATGGAAACTACGCGCTGGAATTGACTTTGGTTCTGTTATTGGTGGCATTATTGGTCATCGCCAATTTTTATTTGATGTATGGGGGGATACAGTTAACACAGCGTCACGTGTTCAAAATGCTGCTGAACCTAACTCCATATTTTTAACCAAGAGGGCTTTAGATCAATTACAGAATATGGAAGAATTTGAATCACACGGTATGGTTATGTTAAAAGGCAAACCCTCGATGGAGCTTTTCAAATATAAAGGGCAAAAATAATCACGTTAAGTAAAATCATATTGCATCATTCTATTTCTGTAATTATTGTATTCATATCCTGTAATTAATCAATCTCTTTTGTTTTATCGTTTCATGAAGCTGCTCTATTAAGCTGATATATTTTGCTTAATGCGCAAGCATATGGCCCATTAAAAGTCACCTAGCAGTAAATGTGTGTGCATTTAGTGTTAAGGCACCCATTGATTGAGTATATGAAAGGTAGTATTCTTTATTATATGGTGGAATTTTGTCTGGGATGGTAATTAAACTAATTTTCCTGCATGAAATACAGAATGATTAAGAGCCTCTTTGGAAGTAAATAACAATGAAGTTGACGTTTCTTGGCACGGGATCTGCCTTTACTATAGAGGGTAATTATCATTCTAATATGATATTAGAAAATGATAATCAAAAAATTCTATTAATTGATTGCGGCTCCGATGCGCGACATTCTTTGCATGAGCTAGGTTTAACCTATCGCGACATTCATTCTGTGTATATCAGTCATCTACACGCCGATCATGTGGGTGGACTTGAGTGGTTAGCATTTACAACTAAATTTGATCTCAGTGTTAAAAAACCAAATTTATTTATTTCTGAACATTTAGTGCATGATTTATGGAATAAAACGTTGTCAGGTGGCTTGAGTTCTTTGCAGAGTGAAGTTGCTACTTTATCTACCTATTATCATGTGCACTCTGTCAAGGATCATGGATTTTTTACCTGGGAAAAACTAAAAATAAAACTGATACAAACATTACATGTTATGTCCGGTTTTGCTATTTTACCTAGCTTTGGTATTGAATTTAAAGTTAAAGAACTCAGTATTTTTATTACAACAGATACGCAATATGGTCCTTATCAAATCAATGATTTTTATGAAAGTTCGGATATCATTTTTCAAGATTGTGAGATTGGTGAGCATAAAAGTCATGTGCATGCGCATTATGATGAACTAGTTAAGTTACCCGAGCATATTAAAAATAAAATGTGGCTTTATCACTATAATGCTTCTGAGTTACCTCATGCTACTGAAGATGGTTTTAGAGGTTTTGTTAAGAAAGGGCAGTGTTTTGACTTTAATGATGAAAGTACTTTGTTTGCCAAGTAATCACTTGTCGCGTTTCAGCTTATTTAAATATTTTAATATAGCGATGACAATACGGTTCTTTGCCTGTTTTGAAATAATAATCTTGGTGTTCATGTTCGGCATGCCAAAACACACTCACTGGCAAGATTTTTGTCGCAATTTTCAATCCACCTGTTTCTAGATATTCAATTAAGTTTTGTGCAATTTTTTTTTGTGTTTCGTTATAGTAGAAGATAACACTTTGATATTGTTGTCCTATGTCCGGCCCTTGGCCAGTTGACTGTGTGGAATTATGAATTTCAAAAAAATATTTTGTGAGCTCTTCATAGGATATTTTTGTGGGGTCATATAAAATGCGTATTGCTTCGAAATGACCTGTGTTGCCTCTGCAAATGTCATTATAAGTGGGCTGCTGAGTGTGTCCGCCGGTATAACCTACTTCAGTTTTTAATACACCAGCTAATTTTTTAAAATAGTATTCTACACCCCAAAAGCAACCTGCTGCAAAAATAGCTTCTTCTGTATCATTGACTGTGAGATTGGCGACAAAATCTAAACTTAATGAATTGACGCAATGTCTAATATTCTTTGTGGTTAAGCCTTCACCTTGAAAAACATGACCTAAATGGGCATTGCATCGCGCACAGACAATTTCTACTCGACGGCCATCAGCATCGGGAGATTGCCTGACAGCGCCAGCGATTTCTTGGTCAAAGCTAGGCCAACCACAAGCAGAATGAAACTTGGTAAGAGAACGAAATAAAGCTAATCCACATTGTCGACAGAGATAGGTTCCAGCTTGATCTAGTGTGTTATATTCGCCTGTAAATGCATGTTCCGTCGCTTTGTCGCGGATTATTTGCAAAGTGGGTGGTGGTAAACTGGTTGTTTTTGGTTTCATTTAATCAATATAATGGATTATGAAATATT
The DNA here is from genome assembly GCA_002404295.1 of Legionellales bacterium UBA4722. Classification (GTDB taxonomy): domain Bacteria; phylum Pseudomonadota; class Gammaproteobacteria; order DSM-16500; family DSM-16500; genus UBA4722. The sequence goes on along the minus strand of DHJK01000196.1, from coordinate 1,665 downwards.
TTTAAAGTAACAAGTGAGTGTTTTCGATTAATTGGGTTAAATTTTAAATAGTTATAGAAGGTTTTCCGCATGAATGCAACTGTATTTATTTATCGTCTGATCGTTTTAGAATCATATTTGGATATGTTGGGACATATGAACCATGCGACTTATCTTATTATATTTGAAGAAGCGCGTTGGGATCTTCTGACAAAAAACGGTTATGGGTTGAAAAAAATAATGGAAACTGGGACTTCACCGACTATACTTGAGGTTAATATTCGATATTTAAAGGAAGTTAGATTGAGAGAGGAAATTGTTATTGAAACGCAGCTAACGTCACTTAAAGGAAAAGTTGGCCATCTTAGTCAGGAAATACGACGCGGGGATGATGTTTGTTGTTCTGCAGAATTTACGTTTGGAATACTTGACTTAGAAAAGCGAAAATTAGTTGAGCCATCGGCTGAATGGCTTAAAGCCATTGGGGTAAAAGAGTAGGTCTTTTTATGAGTAATAGCTCACACAGTCATGTCATTGCGAGCGAAGCGAAGCAGCAAGACTTCAGAAGGCTGGTCTTAGGTGCTCAGTTTTGCTTGAAAGATGGATTGCTTCGCTTCGCTCGCAATGACGTGGCGAGGGTGAGCTATTACCATAGCGAGAGAAATCTACTATTTAAGCAAAAAACTGACACACACGGATATCCAAGCCGCCTTGGGTGAAGTGGTATGTGTCTGTCTTTGCGAGTTTTAAATTTTTCATAAATGATGACCATGTTTCTTCATTTGGGCACAGGACGAATCCAAGCACATTACGCTGATTTTTCTCAGCTATTTTGAAAATGTCATTTATTTTGCATGCAATTTTTTTGTAGAATAATATAGAATTAGAATCTTTTTCTAAACGAATTCCATAAGGTGGATTAAGTGGAATAAAAATATTTCCAGAAAAATCTTCAGGATTTATGCTGAAAAAATCATTCTGTATGTTGGTTATTTCAGGTAATCTAAAATTATTTTTTTCGGCAATATTTTTAAAACATTGTAGATTATCTTCTAGAGCGGCACTGGCCTCGACTGATTTATCAATACAAGCTATTTTAATAGAATTTTCATTTAACTCAGGCTTAGAAAACGTGCAATATTCTTTGGATTTTTTCACTAAAGATGAAAAATTATCTTTCTTAAATAAAGTCATTTCTTCTAATGCATATTCACGCAGTAAAAGTGCCGGCATGAATTTGAAATAGCTTTGCATATACTCAAAAGCAAAAGTTCCGGTTCCTGAAAAAGGTATCAGAATAGTGTTAGGTGTAAAATCTTGATCATGATTTTTAGAAAATAATAAGGCTTGTTGAATGCAGCAAGCTGCAATGTCTTCTCTTAATGGAGCACTTTTACTCAATTTTCCACGATATCCTCTTTTATAAAGCGGTTGACCAGCTAAAGAAATACTAATTGTTAATTTGTCTTTGTAAAGTTCAACATATAGACAGGTTGTTTCATTTGTATTTTCTCCGCTGACGACAGCTTTCACATAAGGTTTTATTACTTCAGTGATTATCTCTTTTAGTCCAGTTTCATGAAATGCCGCGCTTGAGACTGAATTGACTTTTACTTTAATAGACATATTTTTATTAATATAATAGGTTCCAATTAATTTCTCTACATTTTTTTTCAAACGATTTTT
>DHJK01000053.1 GCA_002404295.1 Legionellales bacterium UBA4722 | reverse complement strand
GCAAATTTATAGTCAGGAATTTTTATTTAACCATAAGGATATGCAATATGAAAAATCAAGACAAGCAACAGAATGATAAGGGACGCGATCAAGGTCGAGACCGTGATGATCAAGGACGCGGTAATGACAGGCAAAAACCAGATAATTCTGTAAATAAGACAGAAAAAAATACTAGCAAAGATCCTAGACATGACACTGGATCGTATGGTGGTGATAAATAGTTTTTTGATTGAATGTAAATACAGAGGATTAATATATTTTTGTCTTCTGTATTTACTTCTTTCTTTAAGTGAGCCGTTACTTTTCTTATCAAAATTGGTGATAAAGTAGTAAATCAACAAAAAGAAGCTATTGGAAAAATTGAAGAGCTAATGATTTCAGTTGATGAGGGGCGAGTCAGCTATGCTGTCATGTCTTTTGGAGGATTCTTAGGGTTCGGTAACAAGTTTTTTGCTGTGCCATGGGCTACTCTACATGTAGATGAAAAAAACAAATGCTTTGTTATTAATGTAGACAAAGAAAGACTAAAAGAAGCGCCTGGATTTGATAAAGATCATTGGCCAGATATGACGCCTGAATGGGCTGCTGAAATTAACACTTTCTATAAATTTACACCATAGTAATAAGGGGTTTTTTGCACAAAAAAGCCATAATAGAACTTGTGGCTTTTTTTTCGTTAATCTCCTTAACAAAGGATCAAAAATGCAGCGTGAAAACCCGATTTTTCGAGATCTTTTACAGTATGTGACGAAAGATGAGCTAGATACATTTATGAGTCATTTGAAAACATTTGGATTTCAAAAAAAATTGCCTGTCACCCTTTTAACTGAAGTAGATCAACCTGTTTATTGTAATAAGATTTACTACCATACTGTTTTATGTTTCGCCGTGGCTGTTAATAATCCAGTCATGGGAAAAGCACTTTTAGATATACATGTTAATCCAAATATAACAGATCTAACTACAGCCAATGGTTCGGCGTTATCAATCGCATCGCATTCTAAACATCCTAACGCTAGTATTATGCTGCAAATGTTGATTGCTACCTCGAGTATTGATCTATACCTTATTGATGCACAAGGAGCTTCTGTGTTTTCAGATGCTAATGGTAGCGCGGCATTTGTTTTAGGTTTGTTGGCATTCGATCCTTTCGTTTCTATGCTTACAGGAGAAGAAAAGCAGTTCATGAGCAACACCATTGCTGAGGCTACAACTCAATCTGTTCATAAAACAAATACAGCAGTCTGTCAAACCTTAAAATCAGTGTATTTGAGCGATAATGAGCAAAAATTAGTAGAAGATAAAATTAGGGAAGTAGTTCCGTGTATTACTTCAGGTCAACCTATAGGCAAAATTGTTTTATCCTATTTGTTTAAACGAAAACCGGATTCTTTAGAGTTGCTGGAAAAGCGGGTTTCGAATAATGAGCCTCAAGAAGAAAATAAGAGACAATGTCGTATATTGTAGGGATATAACTTTCACAAGCCACGCTGATGCTGTTACCCTAGATAGTACAATTCTGTTATAGCTACTCACTTAAGGATAAGTTGCCATGAAAAAAAGCTTAAAAAATCTAAAAGTTGCAATTTTATTATGCGACGGTTTTGAAGAAACAGAAATGACAAAGCCTCGTGATGCATTAAAAAAGGCGGGTGCGATTGTTCACCTGATCACACCAAAAGCCAAAAAAGTAACCGCTTGGCTGAATGGCGACTGGTCAAAACAATATACAATCGATGTGCAATTGAAAGATGCAAAACCAAATGATTATGATGCACTTTTGTTGCCAGGAGGCGTTTTAAACCCCGACGCACTTCGTGCGGATAAAAATGCAGTCCAATTTGTTAATTCTTTTTTAAAAAAACAAAAGCCTATAGCAGCAATTTGTCATGGACCCATAACGTTAATTGAAACAGGGAAATTAAAAGGACGAAAACTCACGTCTTATCATTCCATAAAAACAGATCTTGTTAATGCGGGCGCAATATGGCAAAACAAGCGTGTAGTAATTGATAAAAATATCATTACTAGTCGTGAGCCTAAAGACATACGAGCATTTAACAAGGCCATTATTAGCCAATTTGGTAAGTATTGCAAATAAGCATTCAGCTCTTTTGATAGATAATAGAATGTTTGTCCTGAATAACAGCCACCCTACTATCGTTGTATTGGTACAGAAACAACGATAAAATTCTAGCTACCGGTTGTCGAAAAAACTAAAGGGATATTTAGTAATGAAGCGCATCAAGAAATTTCTTCAGATATTTGGACCCGGTGTCGTTACTGGTGCTGCTGACGATGATCCTTCTGGAATTGCTACTTATTCTCAGACAGGTGCGCAATTTGGTTATGGACAGTTATGGACGGCTATTTTCATGTTGCCTTTACTTGCGTCTGTTCAAGAAGCATGTGCTCGTATAGGTGCCGTTTCCGGAAAAGGCATTGCGGGCGTAATTAAAGAACATTACAGCCCTAAAATTTTGTATATCGCAGTGATGCTCGTTCTTATCGCTAACACCATTAATATTGGAGCCGACATAGGTGCGATGGCTGCAGCAGCCAATCTTATCCTTCCAATCAACTTTGTCATTTTAACTTTGTTATTTACAGCGATTGTATTAGTATTAGAAATATTTGTTTCATATCGAGTTTACGCAAAATTTTTGAAATGGTTAGCTCTTTCTTTAATTGCATATCCCATCACTGTATTTATGATTGATGAGCCATGGTTGAAAATTCTTAAAGCAACTTTTATTCCTTACTTTGAATTTAATTTTCAATTTTTATTCATTATTACTGGAGTTCTTGGTACAACCATATCTCCTTATTTATTTTTTTGGCAAGCTTCACAAGTTGTTGAGGAAGGGCGTGAAAAATATTCAAATAAACTAGGGTCTAAACCTTGGGTTGGCTGGCAATTGATAAAAAGAATCCGAATCGATAATTTTACCGGCTAGTAGAAAATATTGTATAATTTCTACTGATACTCATTTACATAAAAAGGGAATTTTATGACAAAATTAATTGCATTAATGTTAGTAGTTTTACCATTAGCTGGTTGTTCTGCTTCTATTGGCACGCCACCAACATCAACATCCACCACTTACACTACTCCAACTAGTACTACTGTTACTCATACTCCAGTAAGTACTAGCTCAACTGTAACTAGAACAAATTATTAAGTATAGCCAAAATTTTTTTTATGATGAAGAAGTTCATAAACATGCAAAAAGATTCCTGGTTAGCCAGGGATCTTTTCTTTTATGCAGCAGATGTGGGAAGAAATGATCACGCGTTTTACCCTGGGATATCTGTTTTCTTGCTTTATGCAAGTATTCAGTGATGCTGAACACGATGATCACCCCGTGCCGGGAAAAGTCCCTAATTCGGGCATAAGAAAAAACCCTCAAATTATCAGGGAATTAAAATTTTAAGCCTGGGGTGAAAAGTAACCATATTGTAAAACATCTCGTTCATTTTATGTGAATAACTAACATTATTTTATTTACAAATTCTTAGACTCTGTTAAAGTAAAAATATGCTAATTTTACCCAGCAAAACAATATTAAATACAGTAATTCTTAGATAATATTATTAACATTGCTATTGATCTTATGCCCGAATTAAATGCTTTTCCCGGCACG
>DHJK01000143.1 GCA_002404295.1 Legionellales bacterium UBA4722 | reverse complement strand
GAGGGGTGCTTTTAGCGGCATAGCGTAAAAATTAAATTGATTTTTCAGCGCGGTTATTTAGTATCTGATGTAATATGTTAATAAACTGATCCGAACTTAAATCCCCAGTAACTCTTAAATTAGCAAGTTCCCCATGATTATTAAAAAATAACACCACAGGCGGCCCAACAACATTAAACTCATGTGCCAATGCCATACTGTCAGCAGTTGCATTTGTTAAATCAATACGCAATAAAGTAAATTTATTTAACAGGGACATTACTTTAGAATCATTAAAAACATTTTTTTCCATAGACATGCAAGCTGTGCACCACTTAGCAGAAAAATCTACCAGTACAGGTAAATTATTCCTATTTGCATTACTTATAGCCAGTTTTAAATCTGCTTTAGACTTTATATCAGAGAATAGAGGGGCTGAAAACGAGCTATTAGTACTATTAGATAATGAACGTAAATCACTGTTAAAATATAATGCATAAAATAACAATGCAGCAGCAAAAGTAAATACCATGAAAGTCATCATTTTCCAAAATTTATCAAATAATAGTTTTGTTTTTTTCTTAGTGATGCCCATATAAATACTAGTCAGAAAAAAGTATGCCGACCAAAGAAAGGTAGTGATGACGTGCGAAATAACGCGACTAATGATCCAAATAGATACGCCTAATAATATTAGCCCGAAAAATACTTTCACTTTGTCATTCCAGCGAGAAGCCCTAGGCAAGATATTTTTACTAAATAAACTAATAATCAATAAAGGTAAGCCCATTCCAAAGCTCATCGAGAACAATCCAACTGCGCCAAGTGTATAATTGCTGGTTTTCGCAATAAAGCTTAGAACGCCCGCTAGAGGCGCTGTGACACAAGGGGAAATAATGAGCGTACCCAATACCCCCATGCCCATCACGCCCAAAAAACTTCCACCTTGTTGCAGCGCACTTTTTTCATTCATTTTTTGTAAAATAAAATTGGGTATTCTTAATTCAAATGCGCCTAGCATTGAAAGTGCTAGTGTGAGGAAAATTAAGCTAAATAAAGAAATGACCCATATTCCTTGCGTATAAACTTGAATATACAAGCCAAAAGCACCTGCTAATAAACCAATAACAGCATATGTAAATGACATTGATAAAACATAAGTTAAGCATAATAAAAATGTTTTTTCTTTTTTAACACCAATGGTTTGGCCCACAATGATGCTGGCAATAATGGGAACTAAGGGCAGAACGCAAGGTGTAAATGAAAGTAATAAGCCGCAACCCATAAAACCAATAATGATTAAAAACCAATTTTTACCCATTAAAAGTCTATCAGTCAGAGAAAGCTTTTCAGCTACAGAGGTTGGTTTAACATGCATGGGCGTAACAATATTAGTATGAAATGCATTTGTTAAATCTTGCGAAGTATATAGGGGTAGTGAGCATTGAAATCCTTGGCAAGTATATGCGGCTGATTTACCTAAATCAGGATATTGTATCTCAGAATTTAGCAGTGGACCTTGTGTTTTATCCCACCATTCAAGACGTGTATAGTCTAATGAATACATTAACGCAGTGGTATATAATTTTTTTGCATTAAGATCTGATTTAGAACCTACTATAACAATATGTGTAGGCAAATTATTGACTCTGTCTTGAATCATTAAAGCCTGCGAGGGCGAAATAGAAGTAATAACTTCTGGTTTTGTTAAATAATGATAAGCACTAAGTTGCATTTTCTGTAAAAATTTATCGCCTGTGTAGCCATACAGTAATGATATAAATTTTATTAACTCTACATTTTCAATGGGTATATTTTTTAAAGAGTGATTTGAAGATACAAATCCAACTTTTTCTGTAGTGTTTAGAAATGTTGAATTAATAAATTTTGCACATTCGAGAGCTGAATTAAGATACTCGCGGTTTGTTGTTGCTTTATGCAGATCTATATAGGCCATTCCCATTGATACTGTGTCATTCAAATAAAGAGTACTATTATTATTTTTTTCATGTCTAAATCCGCCATTAAGAATTTTTAAATTGTTATCGACCCAGCGAGCAGTTTTGATAGCTAAATTTAACGAAAAAACGTCACCGCTCACCATGTAATAATGAATAAGCTCAGAAATCATAAAACCATCTTTATTCGCATCAGTTTGTTGATTAACAGAAGATATGTCAGCGTATGGTGCAGTTAAGATTTTTGTATTTTCAAGAGTAATGATGTTTAACATTTCTATCATTTGCTCTGGAGGAAAATAACCGGTAAATATTTTTACGACTTTTTTATCTGAATTTAATATTACAGTAGCAGGCAATGAATTAATCTTGTATAAATCGGCAATATCAATGTTTGTATCAGCGTCTATGCGTGTAGGGATAAAACTTTCTTGTACTGCGCTAATGATTTGCGATGAACTCCATGTTGTTGCTTCCATTTTTTTACACCAATGACATCTTTCTGACATACCGTAAAGCAAGATTAGCTGATGATTTTTTTTAGCCTGATCGAAAATTTGATTTGAATATGTTTGCCACTGAATAAAATTAGTAGCGAACCCGCCGCTTGACAAAAAGAGGGATATCATAAATGTAAGTAATACCACGAGGTTACGCAGCTGCACCTTTATTTCGCCTCCATGGTAATGTATTTCGTGACATATCAGACTAATATTAACGTATCTGAAATTAAACTACTACTATGGCTGTATATAAGTATTTTAATTTGTTACTATATTGAATAAGCAGCTTATTAATTGTATATTCTTTATATTATCAAGTTAGGACTGGAGATATAATGGCTAAAAAGCATATCTTAATTGTCGATGATGAATTAATGCTTCTGTACAGTTTAAGAAGAATGCTAGATGATATCTATGATGTAACCATTGCATCCGGCGGCAAGAAAGCCATTGATATCATCAATGAAAAAAAAATATCATTTGATTTGATTATTTGCGACGTCAGCATGCCTGATATTAATGGCGTTAATTTTTATCTCTATATTGAGCAGCATCACCCTGGATTAGAAAAGCATATTATTTTTATGACTGGTGGGCCCATGAGCGTTTATTTAGATGATTTTTTTGTTACCCATAAGACTATTTGCTTGGCAAAGCCCTTCGAATATAATCAGCTAAGAGAAATTGTTCAGAATAACATTGACTCAAATCAAGCTTGATCTAATGAAAGACTGATAGAGAACTTTGATCCTTCACCTATTGTACTTGAAACGAAAATTTGACCGCCTAACTCATGGATAATTTGATAGCAAATAGAAAGGCCAAGTCCGGTGCCTATCCCAATTGGTTTGGTTGTAAAAAAAGGGTCAAATATTTTAGGTAAATTTTCAGGTAAAATTCCCGCGCCATTATCAATAATATCAATGCAAATACTATTTTTGTTTAAATATGTTCTTATAG
>DHJK01000041.1 GCA_002404295.1 Legionellales bacterium UBA4722 | reverse complement strand
GTTAGAAATTTTAATTACGCTTGTAATTATTAGCATATTAACCAGCCTGTGTTTTCCGCTTTATTCGCAACATGTAGCTGAAGAGAGACGCCTTGAAGCAAAAATGACACTCGAAAAACTCGCCGCTGCTTTAGAGCGATATTACATAGCACATAACACTTATCAAGGTGCCTCTTTGGAACAGCTTGGGTTTTCGACAATGATTGCAAAAAATAATTATCAGGTGGTTATTACCTCTTTAACGGAGAACTCATTTACGTTGGCTGCTACTCCGTTAGCTGAGCAGGCGGAACAAGATATATTGTGTAAAACGTTAGTGTTTAATGCTGTGGGTGGTAAAAGTATAACGGGGAAGGGGCAGATATCGGATTGTTGGGGTTAGTGAAAATGAAAAAGATATGCTTGATAAATTACTGGACTTTGGACAACCTCAGGCCTAATCGTGAACGGGCTCGGGCGCGTTCACGATTAGGCCTGAGGTTGTCCAAAGTCCAAAAATTAGGAATGTAATGTATTTAAAAATGCCAGCAGCAAAGAGCTCATTCCACCATCGTCATTGCGAGCGTGAGCGAAGCAACCCAGTCTTTTCAGAGCTGATTAGAACCATTCAGGTTCAAAAGCAGCATTGAAAGACTGGGTTGCTTCGCTCACGCTCGCAATGACGGTAAAGGGAATGGGCTTGCACCTTTTAACAGTAAATTTGCCGCTCTCTATCCATTAAAATACCTCCTTGTTGCTCGGGCAATATCTCTCTAGCACGCCCAGATTGACTCAACACAATCGCCCAACTTGGATTTTTCTCTCCCGCAAAACAATACCAAAACGTACCATTCTCTGCCTTTAACATACCCGAAGGCAAATAATCCAATTGAGCTTGATTGTTTGGAAACGCACGCCAATATAATTGGCCTTGATTTTCTGGATTAAGAAAAGCGTAAATCACTTTATTATCAGTTAAAACAATGTATCCATCTTTCCAATGACCAGAACACGTTTTTTGATCTGAACTTTGGCATAAAGTCACTAACTTGCTTTTTGTAATTGCTTTTATTTGAGCTAAATTAATGGCACGCAATAATTGCATCCTCATCACATCAGTCTTGGATCTCGCTAACACCGTTTTTTGAGACGGAATAATCAACACTACTAAAATCAGCATGATTGAAATCGTCACCAGCATTTCTAGCAACGAAAATCCATTTCTATAAGATTGTATAATCATCGTAATCCGCCCTATAACTACTCAGTGTCCTCGATGTGTCATATATGACACATAGGGTGGCGACGAATAGTTACCCCGCCCCTCGCATTGATCTCAACTTTATGATTAATAACAAAAAAAATAAAAATAAAATACCCTGCTATACTGAGTAGTAAACAACCTGCTAACTTAAATAAAGACTTAAATAAGGAGAGAGCATATGACTAGCCCTAGAAAAAAAACACCAACCCCTCCTCTCGCTAAGGGAGTGGTGGAAATCAAGCGTATACAAGTGATTAATCAGCTACAAGATAATATTCATCAAATCCTTGTAGAGCTGAATACTTTTGAAGCTAAGCATCCTGAGTTAAAACATCCTGACTTAGCAAACACGATAAGTACTCATAAAGCTATCATAGCCCCACACGCAATCAATAGTCCCGGTAAAAAATTACGATCTGACTTGTTTTCTGACGAGCATGAGAATGAGCTAAAAAAAATAATTGCTCAACATGAAGAATGGAAAAAAGTTATACTAATCCCTCTAACACCTTCCAGACCACCAACGCGGGTGCTAGCTGAGGAATTTACTATAATAGCTGAAACACCTGATAGTACTAAGCACTATCTTTCCGAGTGGAAAAGTAAAATCGCTCAAATGCCGTCCGGAGAAAAAATAGAAGCAGAATTAAAACGAAGACAATTTAAACAATCGTACGCAGTTCACAGTTCTAAAATGGCCGCAGAAGAGAAAGCTCTAGCTATTAAAATATTTGATGATAAGATGAATGATGCATATGGTTTACTGCTTCACAAAATTTCTACTAATAGCAAATTGCAAAGCAAATACGAGGAAGCTAATGAATGCCTTGAGAAGTGGGAAGGCGAAATACAACGCTATCCAACTACCACTCCTGCAAGAAAAGATGCAATAAAACATTTTTGTCATGATCTAAGATTAGCTGTAGGAACAAATGATATAGACAAGATAAAAAAATCTTTACTACAGTTTGAAACTCCGGAAATGAAAAAAATTAAAGAGCGCATTCCAGTGATGTCTTCCGAGGCAAAGAAATTAGACCGCACTGTTCAATCTCAAATAGCTAAAATAAAAGCGGGAATGGCTAAAGATGAGGAAGAAAATATAAAGAAAAAAAGAGAGCCAGATAAAGTTAAACTTGCTCTTAAAACAGATAAATTAAAGGCATTAGAAGAAACCTCTCGCTACTTACAGAATGAACTAACACGTGAGGGTTTAGATAATGTCCTTAAGGAGCGCTTCCGATATGATTGGGCAAGCGGCCGCAGCACAACAAAAACTCTAGTTACACTCGCATGTCAATTAAAAGAAAAAGAAGCGCGTCCGACTATGGCAGTAGACGCAAATGCTAAAAAATCATTTTCGCTTGGCAACTTTGGCAAAAAATAATCTGGAGGCAACGCCACATACAACTCTGATGGCAATCTGCCATTGAATTATATAACCAGCTCATTCCCCCGTCATCATAATGACATAGGGGTAAGCTGTTACTAAATTATCGCAACAGCCAATGGCGTCATTGCGAGCGCGAGCGAAGCAACCCAGTCTTTCAACACTGCTTTTAAGCTTAAATGGTTCTAATCAGCTCTGAAAAGACTAGGTTGCTTCGCTCACGCTCGCAATGACGGCAGTGAGCTGATACAAATTATCAGGTACCGCTTCTTAAAATGATTAATCTTTCACAGGCCGCATATGCGGAAACAATATCACATCCCGAATAGACGGTGAGTTAGTAAATAACATCACTAATCGGTCAATACCAATCCCCTCACCTGCCGTTGGCGGCATACCATGTTCTAATGCAGTGATATAGTCTTCATCGTATGGCATGGCTTCTTCATCGCCTGCTTCCTTGTCTGCAACCTGCTTACGAAAACGCTCCGCTTGATCATCTGCATCATTCAGCTCAGAAAAACCATTGGCAATTTCACGGCCTGCAATAAATAATTCAAAACGATCTGTTACAAAAGGGTCATTATCATTACGACGCGCTAAGGGCGACACCTCAGCTGGATAATCCGTGATAAAAGTAGGTTGCAATAATCGATGTTCTACCGTTTTCTCAAAAATTTCTAATTGAATTTTCCCTAACCCATACCCTTCCTTCACAGGTATATCTAATTTTTCCGCCGTTTTCTTAGCCGCATCTATCGTGGCTAAATCCGTTTTTTTCAACGTAGGATTATATTGCAAAATCGAATCTAACAAATTCAAGCGCGCAAACGGTTTACTAAAATCCAACTCATGTTCTTGGTATTGCAACACGGAGGAACCCAACACTTCCAGCGCTAAATACTTAAATAACTCTTCGGATAAATCCATTAAATCATGAAAATTAGCATACGCTTGATAAAACTCTAGCATCGTGAATTCCGGATTATGCCGTGTAGACAATCCTTCATTGCGAAAATTACGGTTGATTTCAAATACACGCTCAAAACCGCCGACTACCAAACGCTTTAAATAAAGCTCGGGCGCTATACGTAAAAATAATGGCATATCCAGCACATTATGATGTGTTATGAAAGGACGAGCAGCCGCACCGCCAGCGATCACTTGCATCATGGGCGTTTCTACTTCAAGAAACTCTCGCTGCATTAAAAATTCACGGATCTTATTAATGATTTTAGAACGAATCATGAATGTTTGACGCGTGTTTTCATTCACCAATAAATCTAAATAACGTTGGCGATAACACGTTTCCTGATCAGATAAACCATGATATTTATCCGGCAATGGACGCAATGCTTTTGTTAATAACCGCAACTTGTGCACCCGAACAGATAACTCACCCGTCTTGGTTTTAAATATATTGCCTTCAACCCCAATAATATCACCCAAATCCCACTGTAAAAATTGCTCATAGATTTCAGGTGTAACCGCATCTTGACGCACATACAATTGAATTTTCCCCGACATATCTTGCAAATGCACAAAGCTTGCTTTGCCCATTAAACGCCGAGTCATAATCCGGCCTGCTACTTTTACATTGATCGGCTCTGCTTCAAGTTCTGGTTCCGTTTTAGTTTCATACGCTGCATGAATTTTTGCAGCCACGGTATCCCGCTCAAAATCATTGGGATACGCATTTCCTTTTTCACGTAATTCAGTTAATTTAGAACGACGTTGTGCGATGAGTTCATTCGTATCCACACTCACATTTTCTGTATCGGTCATAATCATAGTCCACTCAATAAGCTTGCTTCAATAAATTTATCTAAATCGCCATCGAGCACAGCTTGCGGCTGCATCACTTCGACGCCCGTTCTTAAATCTTTAACGCGTGAGGTATCTAATACATAAGAGCGTATTTGACTGCCCCAACCAATATCCATTTTAGTCGCTTCTAACTCATCTTGTTTTGAGCGACGCTTTTGTAATTCTAACTCATATAACTTGGCACGCAATTGACTCATGGCTTGCGCACGATTTCGATGCTGGGAACGATCATTTTGACACTGCACGACAGTATTAGTGGGAATATGGGTAATACGAATAGCAGAATCAGTACGATTCACATGCTGCCCACCGGCGCCACTCGCACGGTATGTATCGATCCGTAAATCCGCCGGATTAATGTCGATATCTATACTATCATCGACTTCAGGTGAAACAAACACGGAAGCAAAAGAGGTATGACGCCGATTACCCGAATCGAATGGTGATTTTCTAACCAATCTGTGCACGCCCGTTTCGGTTCGGAGCCAACCATAGGCATAAGGCCCTGTGAATTTGACAGTAGCGCTTTTAATCCCCGCCACTTCGCCAGAAGATGCTTCAATCAAGTCTGTTTGAAAACCATGACTCTCACCCCAACGCAAATACATACGCAATAACATATTTGCCCAGTCTTGTGCTTCAGTGCCGCCTGAACCTGACTGAATATCCATATAAGCCGCATTCTCATCCATTTCACCGGAAAACATACGCTGGAATTCTAATTGTTCAACGGTTTTAGTAGCTTTATCTAACTCGGCTATAATGGAGTCAGCGGTTTCGCTATCATTTTCCTGCGCGGCTAATTCAAATAACTCAGCTGCATCTTTAAGATTAGCCTCTAGTGCCTGGATCGAATTAACCACACCTTCTAATTGCACACGCTCACGCCCTAAACTCTGTGCTTTTTCAGGATTAGTCCAGATGGCAGGATCTTCTAATTCTTGCTGTACCTCTTGCAATCGATCACGTTTTAGATCGACGTCAAAGATACCTCCGAATTTCATCGAGGCGTTTGGATAAATCTTTTATGCGTAGCTGGACGGATGTGGTTTCTATCATGGTGGACTCTCAAAAAGCAAATTGGATTAATCATAAGGTTAAATGCTGTATTAGTAAACATGAATAGCGACTCCTCGTTATAGAAAAAATTTAGATGAAATACTCACTGATATATTAGGGGCTGTTGACGATTCAATGAGGTTGTCAACAGCCCCTACTATCGGCCGAAATAAATTTTGGATCAATCCTCAACAACTTAACCATATATTATGAGGTTAAAATAGCTTTGATTTTTCATGCGACTATGTAAAATAATTGCAGTAAACCTTGCACAAAGAAACTCATTGTGTATAATGGATGCCCAGCTTCGCCATCACCACTCGAACGAGGATATTAATTAAAATGAATAAAAAATACGCTTTATCTTTCATCATACTGATTCTTCCTTGTTACACAATCACAGCCATCGCAACTATGGTATCAACCGCTATTCAATTTAGTAATGATACTAATCAACAAGTCACACAAACAATGGCTCCTTATTTAGATAACTTCGCTCGGTATGTCCATGCTACTCATAGCTATGATACTGTATCTCAAGCGCCAAAAGTCATTATCGAACCTTATCAACAAAGTACCGCAAAGATTGCTTATGATTCTCGCTGGAATTGGTATGGCATGAATCAATATGCCTATAATTATATGGGCCGCTCTTCAAAGTATGGCTGTTTCATTACTGAAATTCGCTTAACTAATTTTTTTGGATCCACTGAATATATTGTAATTTCTTCTTATCGACAAGACCCTGATCATTTAGATGATTATTTAATGTGTACTGTTGATAGCATTTCCAATAATCAATTTAATGTACACTTCAAATCAACACTAGCAACAATAGATAACAAACTTGATGATTCAAAACGTTACTCTATTATTGATCCATATTCTTTTTTAAATACTATAACCTATTATACTATCAATAAACCGATACAATTATGGACGGATCCAGATACCAGACAAACTCTCGTGATTAAACCAAATCAAAATGTACCCCAACTCATTCTCAATGATTCTTTAGTAGCGGCACAACCAAATAAGGTGCGAACTATTAGTGTGACAAATAATTCAAGCGAGACCGTGGTGGCGGGCCCTCAATTACTTGATAAATTTAGCCGCCTTAATTCAGAATATTATATATATCAACCTGCTGAAATTAAAGCTGGTGAAACTCAAAATATTAAAATTGCTATGCCTGATTCTGGATATTACTCTATAGCAAGATTTAGTTATCATATTCAAGATGACCATTCTGAACTCAATGGATGCTATATCACTACAACGAATGGATTTAATATTTTATCGGATAGAATAACTCAAATAAACTCTTTTTTTAGTACGCACCTTAAAGTTAATTTAGTAGCGTCCTCAGTGAATACTTTGCCAAGTATATCAGGAAAGAAATTAGCTTGTTTACCTTTAGATGAAGATAAAGTATTTCTTTATGATGCTCCAACAAAAAACTCGATAATATATTCTATTTGCTCAAATGATCCATTTAATTGTATTTCCTATCTTACGAAAGAGAATGATCCTCTTTCTCATGCTCCGCGGAATAAAATTGATTCGGCACATGAATTAGGAATACAAATCGTTAAATTCGATGATAACCTAATTGTGAATTTTCCTATTGATCCAGTGCACAACTATAAACGAGAGGATTACTTACGATAGGTATTAATCTTGCTGTTTTTTAATTTAGGAAATACATTAGAAGCAATCCATGCTGCACTCTGCATCACAATGACGACGGCAGAGCGGGCTGCTACCAAAGATTCAACTAAAATATGTTTTTTGCAACTCAATGATTTCTAAAGTCACTTTCAAATTCAACTGATTAACAGATGCAGTACAATGCGCTTTAATAGCTGCCAACAACGCCTCAGCTGTTTCTTTCAACACATCAAATGTCCGCCCAGCCTTCACTTTTAAGGTGACATGAATAAATGCCAAATCAGATTGTCCTTCGCCAATATAATATTGCTGACATTCAATGGCTCTACTGACGCAGCTTTTACGCTCTGTGGGTAACTTCTCTGTCAACAAACCATGGCACTTTTCAAATAATTCAACTAACGTTTTTTTCTCTACTAAATTCGAACTATGTTCTAAAACTAAATGCGGCATAAAAAATTCCTAAAATATTAATGCTCACGCGTTGTTCTAAATTCTATTTGCGGCCAACGCTCCATCGTTAAATTAAGATTAACGCGCGTAGGTGCTAAATAAGTTAAATTATCGCTTCCATCTAATGCCAGATTATCAAATGCTTTTGCTTTGAATTCTTCTAGCATTTTATGATCATCACATTGAATCCAACGTGCAGTTGAAACAGAAACCGATTCATAAACGCAATCTACGTTGTATTCATGTTTCAATCGATACGCTACTACGTCAAATTGCAGCATACCCACTGCGCCTAAAATTAAATTATTACTGTTCAATGGGCGAAATAACTGCGTTGCACCCTCTTCACATAATTGCTTTAAGCCTTTTTGTAATGCTTTCAATTTCAACGGATCTTTCAATCGCACTAACCGAAATAATTCAGGCGCAAAATAAGGAATACCGGTATATTTCAGCTGTTCGCCTTCAGAAAAAGTATCACCAATCTGAATCGTGCCATGGTTGTATAAACCAATAATATCACCCGGCCACGCTTCCTGAATGTGCTCACGATCTGAAGCCATAAAAGTGAGTGCTTGTGGGATTTTGACTTCACGACCCAAACTGACTTGAAAAACTTTCATTCCTTGCGAATACTTGCCTGAACAAACGCGTAAAAAAGCAATGCGATCACGATGAGCAGGATCCATATTAGCTTGGATTTTAAATACAAATCCTGAAAAAGCAGGTTCAGTCGGGGCTACATCACGGGAGGTAGATTCGCGTGGCTGTGGTGCTGGCGCATACTCTGCAAATGCATCTAATAATTCACGCACACCAAAATTATTGATGGCTGAGCCAAAAAATACCGGCGTCAATTTACCACTCAAAAATTCCGCTTTATCAAACTCGTGGCTTGCGCCTTTCACTAATTCTATATTAGAACGAACTTCCTGCGCCATATCACCCAAAATGATATCTAACTCTGGATTATTTAAACCTAAAATTTTAGTACCTACTTGTTGAATGGCATTTTTGCCAGGCTCGTACAAATACACTGCGTCTTCATATAAATGATAAACGCCTTTAAACTCTCGACCCATACCAATAGGCCAGGTAATCGGCGCACAACGAATTTTTAATATGGTTTCAATTTCATCTAACAAATCAATCGCATCGCGGCTATCGCGATCCATTTTATTAATAAAACTAATAATGGGTGTATGACGTAATCGACACACTTCAAGTAATTTAATAGTACGTTCTTCTACACCTTTAGCCGCATCAATCACCATCAAAGCAGAATCGACTGCGGTTAATGTGCGATAGGTATCTTCCGAGAAATCGGCATGGCCGGGGGTATCCAACAAATTCATGATGTGAGATTTATACGGGAACTGCATCACAGAGGTTGTGACCGAAATTCCACGTTGCTTTTCTAATTCCATCCAGTCGGATGTGGCATGACGTGATGCTTTACGGCCTTTGACGGTGCCTGCTAACTGAATCGCGCCGCCAAATAGCAAGAGTTTTTCTGTTAGGGTGGTTTTGCCCGCATCAGGATGCGAAATGATGGCGAAGGTGCGGCGCTTAGCAAGCTGTGTAATTAATTCAGACATAGTCATCGATTCGAGTAAAAGGTGGGCAATAATCTATTTTTATAATAGCATCCTATCAGATCTCGCTTTTAAGAGCGAGTTTTAATATACCCAAACTTTATACTGAGAAAACCATATGATATTTAAAAATAACAGCTATTACTTATTTTATATTGGCAGGGATTAGAGTAATTAGTTGCCGACGCTAAAATGACAATAGCAACCTAGTCTTGTACTGGTGATTAGCATATCTGCTGCTCGAAATTAGCGCCAAAAAGCCTGGGTTGCTTCGCCCAAGCTCGCAATGACAAGTGTATTTGTAATATCAAAACTGTAATTATCACTGAATTGTCTTTCAGCCCCTAAAATATAACTTTCTTGGCAAACACCCAGGCATCTTCACGCCCTTCTGCTGCTGAATAATAGCCTTTACGCTCACCTATTTTACTAAAACCCATTTTTTTATAGAGTGCTATGGCATTTTCATTGGAGCTACGTACTTCTAGATAAGCAATAGTTGCGCCTTGTTGTTTTGCTTCGGCCAAGGCTTGGGAGACAAGCTGGGCACCATAGCCTTGACGCTGTTGGCTCGGATCTACGCAAAGGTTCAAAATATGACATTCACCGACCTGTATAAAGACTAAAATGAATCCTATTACCTTGTCTACAGGCTGTGTAATGACCCATCCGAGGCCCCGAGCCTGAAAGCATTTTTCAAATGTTTCGCGCGGCCAAGGCGCTAATTGGGTTGCGATTTCAATGGCGCACAATTGAGGAATGTCTGATTCGGTGATGGCTCGTAGCATTCTCTTACAATACCGTATTTTGCGTGAGCGTTTAAAGAGAAAGTGATACAAAAAAAATAATAATAATTTTACGACGATTTTGCTTAGCACTACCTCGCCCCTT
>DHJK01000101.1:11879-34606 GCA_002404295.1 Legionellales bacterium UBA4722 | reverse complement strand
CATTCCCGCGAAGGCGGGAACCTATTCCGTAATTGCCTCTAGAGATAAAGAAGCACAATAAACATTGAATTACCAAGCAAAGATAAAGTTAGAGGCAAGTCACAATAATAGCCGTAATTAAACAAATGCAAGATCAGGCGATAGCTGAAAAATCTATATCAATAAGATCAGTGTTAGCTACATTAGGTGAGAAAGGAATAAATATGTTTTCATCATTGCATGATAAGAGTTCTGTTGTTCCGAATAAACCAACCGTTGATATAGATGAAAATACTGAATCAGAGTCATTGCCACGATTGCTGTCATCATCGCAGATGGCCTCGGGAGAGCAACAGTCGTCACAAAGTTCTTTGCAATCCTCTCCCTCGGAGCATAAGGTGATAAATCAGAATATTAAATTCTGCTATTCTAAATTTTTCAAACCCGGTGATATGGAAAATGCAAAAAAAGAAGATGTTTACTTAGATACTGTTTTTGCAGGTGGTCCAGCTATTGTGCGCACTCAGTTTTTGAATGCGATCACTGAAAATAAATCATCTTTAGTGGATGGATTTTTAAAAAGAAATTATACGCTTGCTAGGATTCATCTTGACGGAGCTGGTATATTGGGTGTCGTAGGTGAGCCTATACCCATAACGCCTTACCAATTTGCATACTTAATAAGTGCTAATGAAACGTCTAGAATAATCTATAAGTATATAGGATGTACGCGAGCAAGGTCAGAAATGCAAGCGCTATCCCAATTAAGAGAGATTCAAGGGGTGGGAATAATTAAAGAGCTGAAAGCGAGTATAAAAAAAAGTGAGGAAGCTCAAAATTCTTATGTGCGTGGTCGTTGTAAACGCTGAGTCGCAACGTAACACCTCACCTCACTGCCGTCATTGCTTCGCTTCGCTCTTAATAACGACGCGAGGATGGGAGGGGTGGGCTGTTACGTCGCAACAATGATGATAGTAGGACTAACTATTACGAATTTTCCGCAATTTTTTCTAATACTATTCGCAACTGTTCATCGGCAACTTTTTTTGCTGTCTCACGCATGATATCAGCGCTTTTTGTCGAGAGCTTTTGCTGTGGTTCACGATTTTTACGAGACGAAACGGGAATATAATTAGGTTGCACTTTGCAGCAAATAGATTGAATTTTTTCGAAGTCACTGTATTTTCGTAGCTTCGGTAATAACATTGGAATATGAAAACGAAAACGTGTTACCCAATGGGGGTTATCTGCTAAAACAATCAGAGACGTACCTGATAGGCTCACAATAAAACAATGTTGTGGTAGTAACGAGTCTTGCTCTAGGCTTTCTTTTAACCAATTGTTCCATTGTTGGAGTTGGTTTACTTTGGCCAATATTTTCCCCAGTGATTTACTGTCTTGTTGGAGGTAATGTGAGATCGAATTTTCCATTGGGAAAGTATAAGCTTATTTGATGGAAAATGGTAATTGCTCGGCGAATTACACTGATTCAATTATGCCCGTGCCATCCAATATTGTCATTGCGAGCGCGAGCAAAGCAATCTAGTCTTTTAACGCTGCTTTTGAGTCTCGATGGTACTAATCAGCTTTCAAAAGACTAGGTTGCTTCGCTCGTGCTCGCAATGACGATAATTAATATCACGAGCATGGGCCGATAAAGATGGTTGAGGGATTCGGTTGACTTTTTAAACAAAATAGGTGATGCTTCAACACTATTTTTCCCTACTTAATCAATGTGAAAGCCTATGATCTTAACTCAAATTTTTAACCAGTTATTCGGTAGTCGTAATCAACGTGTTCTTAAGCGTATGTGGGGAGTCGTGACTCAGGTTAACGCCTTAGAGCCACAGATGGCGGCCCTGACAGATGCCGAGCTACAAAATAAAACACCCGAATTTCGAAATCGCGTGCAGCAAGGCGAAACAATTGATAATTTATTGCCCGAAGTATTTGCTGTAGCACGAGAAGCAGGAAAGCGTGTATTTAATATGCGTCACTTTGATGTGCAATTATTAGGCGCAATGGTTTTGAATAACGGCAGTATTGCTGAAATGCGCACTGGTGAAGGTAAGACATTGGTAGCCACTTTAGCCGCTTACTTAAATGCGTTGTTTAGCAAAGGCGTGCATATCGTCACAGTGAACGATTACTTAGCTAAGCGTGACTCTGAGTGGATGGGCCCTCTTTATTCTTTCCTTGGTCTCACCGTGGGTGTTATTGGGCCTAATATGACCCCCAAAGAGAAAAAAGAAGCCTATGCTGCAGATATTACCTACGGCACGAACAATGAATTTGGCTTTGATTATTTACGCGATAACATGGCATTTTCAATGGCTGACAAAGTACAACGTCCCTTGCATTATGCGATTGTGGATGAAGTCGATTCTATTTTGATTGATGAAGCGCGCACACCCCTTATTATTTCCGGTGCAGCAGAAGACAGTGCCGAGCTCTATTTGGCAGTGAATAAGCTCGTTCCTGAATTAATTAAACAAGAAAACAAAGATGCGCCTGGTGATTATTTAGTAGATGAAAAATCCAAACAAGTATTTTTGAGTGAAGATGGACATCAACACGTTGAAGAATTATTTGCTAAAGCAGGATTAATTCGTGAAGGAGAGTCACTCTACGACGCTAATAATATCATGCTCATGCATCACTTAAATGCCGCCTTACGTGGGCATGCTATTTTTCATCGTGATGTAGATTATATTGTTCAAAACGGTGAAGTGGTCATCGTAGATGAGCATACCGGACGTACAATGCCGGGTCGACGCTGGTCTGATGGATTGCATCAAGCCGTTGAAGCCAAAGAAGGTGTGCAGGTACGTCAAGAAAATCAAACGCTCGCGTCTATCACCTTCCAGAATTTTTTCAGAATGTATGAAAAATTGTCGGGAATGACCGGTACTGCTGATACCGAAGCATATGAATTCCAACAAATCTATGGTCTAGAAGTGGTAGTACTCCCTACGAATATGCCTACTATCAGACAAGATCAACCTGATTTTGTTTTTATGTCAGCAGGTGAGAAATTTACAGCCATTGTAGACGATATCAAAAAAACACGCATAGCAAATCAACCTGTGTTAGTCGGCACTACATCGATTGAAACATCGGAGTACCTAGCCGCTTTCTTGAGAAAAGAAAATATCCCACACAATGTACTCAATGCTAAATTTCATGAACAAGAAGCACAAATCATCGCGGAAGCTGGTCGTCCGGGTGCAGTAACCATTGCAACCAATATGGCGGGTCGAGGCACTGATATTGTGTTGGGTGGTAATTTGAATGCTGAATTAAGAGTATTAGAAAATTCAACAGATGATGAAATCGTTAAGCACAAAGCAGCATGGCAACAACGACACGATAAAGTCATTAATGCCGGTGGTTTATATGTGCTGTGTACAGAACGTCATGAATCACGTCGTATTGATAATCAATTACGTGGCCGCTCTGGTCGACAAGGTGATCCAGGTAAAACACGTTTCTATCTTTCACTTGAAGATAATCTGCTACGTATTTTTGGCGGCGAACGTTTAACAGGCATTATGAAACGTATCGGTATGGAAAAAGGCGTTGCGCTTGAATCGCGTTTGTTAAGCAATAGCATTGAGAATGCACAGCGTAAAGTCGAAGCGCATAACTTTGATATTCGTAAGCAACTGCTTGAATATGATGATGTCGCTAATGAACAACGTAAAGTCATTTACAGTCAGCGCGATGCATTGCTTACCACTGACAGCATAGCAGAAACCATCGAATCTATTCGTTCTCAAGTGGTAGATGGTGTCATAAGCACTTTTATTCCGCAGCATAGTTTGGAAGAACAGTGGGATGTGCCTGGATTGGAGCAGCAGCTAGAGAAAGATTTTAATTTGCTTTTACCTATTCAAGATTGGTTATCAAAAGAAGAAGCGTTGCATGAAGAAAATCTTCGTGACCGTATTCACGGTATCTTTAAAGAAACGTATCAAAAGAAAGAAGCAGAAACTGATTCTGCGGTGATTCGTCAATTTGAAAAGGCGGTGATGTTACAAACCTTAGATAATTTTTGGCGAGAGCATTTAGCCGCTATGGATTATTTACGACAAGGCATTCATTTGCGTGGCTATGCTCAAAAAAATCCTAAGCAAGAATATAAACGCGAAGCGTTTGAATTATTTGTTACATTATTAGATCGTGTAAATTATGAAGTTATTTCAGTTTTAAGTAAATTTGAAGTACGTAAAGAAGAGGATGTAGAGCAACTAGAAGCTCAACGTCGTGCCGCGGCACAAAATATAAAAATGGAATATCAGCATGCAGGCATGAGCACATTAGAAAATAATAATGAGATGGATGAGCAAGCCAGCAGAGGCAGCAATGTTATTGAAATGCCGCTGCGTTCAACGGCTACTAAAGTAGGGCGTAACGAAGTGTGTCCTTGTGGATCTGGCAAGAAGTATAAACAGTGTCATGGTAGCTTTAGTTAAGTGTAACCCTACAGTACAGGTTGCTGTAGGTGTAGTGATTAACGAGTGCGGTGAAGTGCTTATTTCGCAACGCCCTCCGGAAAAATCTTACAGTGGTCTGTGGGAGTTTCCAGGGGGTAAGTTAGAAGCAAACGAAAGCGTCTTTCAAGCTCTTCAGCGTGAATTTTTAGAAGAAGTAGGAATACATATCAGTGACGCTAAAGCGTGGTTAAAGCTAGAGTATGCTTACTCTGATAAAAATGTCATTTTAGATGTTTGGCATGTGAGTGAATTTACAGGCGAACCTAGCGGTCTAGAAGGTCAACGTGTTCAATGGGTTTCAATTAATCAATTAAATCAATTTCAATTTCTCGCAGGCAATAAAGTTATTCTTGAGGAAATTCTCAAAACAACGCTTTCCGGCTGAAAGTGTAATAATTCTGACGGTTAAGAAGATAGCGGATAAATGTTTATAATCAAAAACTTATAGGCAGAATTTAGTTATCTCGGCAGTGCTTTGTTGCATTTTTTTAGCAGAATTTTGAATAAATGCTATACTTACCTTTATGATAACTCAGTTTTAATTGGAGTACAGTTATGCCAAACAAAACAATGGATATAAGGCTTGAAATTATAGAGAGTTTACGGCAAGAGCAAGCAGATATTATTAGAAAATTTCCTATGCTTCTAAAAGATACTATCACTGTTATAGATGGCAAAGACAATTATGAAGGCGTTAGAGTCAACCCGAACGAGGTCAAAATAATGTCTTTAACTGATCAACAAAATGCAGCAACGAGAGCAACTAAGATTGCAGGTATGATCAAAGATCTTAGAAAGGATACAGAAAAAGATTATGACCCCAAAAAAGCCGAAGCGTTACATGGAAAATTAGTGAAGTTACGCAAAGAGTGCAATCAGCTGGCAAAAAAGAAAACGTTTGGCTTTTTAGAACGTGCCTCTGCATTAGATAAAGCTGTTTCTACGGCAAAAAAAGCATGCACTCAGACGTTTGCACAAAAGTATATTCTTCCTAAATTAGGCAGGAAATAGCCCTTTATTAAAATAATCGCATCATATCATTGACTATTGCTTGCGTTACTAACACCAGTAAGAAAATAATCCCCAACCGAAATAAAAGAGTTTGTAAATGTAGTGATAAAGGTCGTTGAATAATACATTCAATAAAGTAAATTAGCACGTGCCCCCCGTCTAATCCAGGAATGGGTATAATATTTATAACACCAATTGCAATACTAAAAAACGCTAGAAAACTAATAAATGGCAAGATGCCATTATTAAGCGCTGTGCCTGCGCTTTCAAAAATAGTAATAGGCCCGCCTAAACCTTGTAATGAAATTTTTCCAGTTAGCATTTTTCCTAAAAGCGTAAAATTAAGTGAGATGAAATCTACGACTTGTTGTTTGGCGGGTTTCAATGCGTTTAATGGGCTGTATTGGACTTTACGCAATAACTCAGGAGGTAATTTGAATTGGGGTGCGATCCCAATGAATCCTTGTTTTTGAAACAAGCCGCTTCGCTTATAACCGGTAGTGACAGGTATAGAAATCGTTTTTGCTTTACGTTTGATCGTGAACATCAATGTTTCTGCAGGGTGGGTTGTTATCAGTGTGATGAGCTGTTCCCAATTGTTAATGCGTTGATGATCAATAGATAAAATAACGTCGTTAATTTGCAGACCTGATTTGCTGGCAGGTGAATTAGGTTGCAACATACCTATGATAAGAGGGATGTCAGGTTGATAGGGTTCAATGCCTAAGCTGCCGAGTGGGTCAGGCTTTAGATCATTCATTTTCCAGGTTGTGAGATCAAGCGTGTGTTCCTGAGGTGAGTGAGAATGTAAGGCTTGAGTTGTCATTTTTACTTGTGCTTCTTCGCCTAGATAAGACATAAGGCGAAACACGACTGCATTCCAGTCGTTGGTGGTTTTATTGTTGAGGCTAAGAATTTCATCTTGTGGTTTAAGCCCCGCTTGTGCTGCGATAGAGTGGGGTATCACCTTTCCGATGATGGGTGTGAACGTTGTGAAACCAATAACAAAGAGGAGCCAGTATAAGACAAAAGCAAATATAAAATTAGTGAGGGGGCCTGCGATGACTACTGCTATTTTTTTATAGAGCGGTTGTCGATTAAAGGCGAGATGTAATTCATTGACAGGCACTTTGTCTTCGGTTTCATCTAGCATTTTCACATAGCCGCCTAAGGGGATTGCAGCTAATACGAATTCAGTGCCTTTTTTGTCTTGCCATTTGAAGAGGGCTTTGCCGAAGCCTAAGGAGAATCGGAGTACTTTGATACCCATTAAGCGGGCAACAATGAAATGGCCGAATTCGTGTATGCCAACGATGAGGAAAATGGTGAGGATGATGCCGAGGATGGAGATTAGAAGGGTTAGCACTTTGCGGCTCCTTGTGCGGTTTAATCAAACATTTAAAAAAATTATTTACTATTGATTGCTGCTTAGGACACCTCTCCCACAAGGGGAGAGGTGTCCTAAGCAGCGTTCGCAAAAATAATACATCTAGTTACATCTACACCAAACTCTTAATCCCCATCGATCTCAGCTGCCTATTAATCTGCGCAACTCGAATCGCATCATGCACCGGCCCAATCTGCACACGGTATAAATTATTTGAATGAGCAACCCGCGTGATATAGACAGGCGATCCGATCACAGGCGTTAAGCGCTTCTGTAATTTTTCTGCATATACCTTATTACGAAACGCCCCCACTCGAATATAGGTCGGATGCGCATTAGGGCGAGAATAATGTGGTGTTATCATTTTTTGTGGCGTATCGCTTGCCAAGAATAAAGGATCATTATTATGATTGTTTCGATCATAGCGTAAAGGATCGATTGCTTTTACATCTACAAACGCAGTTCCATGGCCTACCATGCCAAGTTTCTTCGCTGCTGTATAAGACAAATCAATGAGTCGATTATTTTCAAACGGACCACGATCAGTGACTTTAACAACGACCTTTCGACCGTTTTTTAAATTGGTGACTTCCACATATGTAGGAAGAGGCAAGGTTTTATGCGCAGCGGTCATTGCCAACATGTTATAGCGTTCACCGTTTGATGTATAATGCCCATGAAACTTAGTGCCATACCACGAAGCGATGCCACGCTGCTCGTAATTTTTACTAGAAGACATAACATGATATTTCTTACCAAAAACAGTATAAGGCTTATTACCAGCCCTACTAAGACGCTCAACTTTAGGCACAGCATCAGGAATGCCAGACACATCGACATCATATGAAGGTGGGCCATCCCGTCTAGCAGTGGAGCAACCATTTAGTAACCCAAAAATAAGTAAACTGACACACGCCATAATTTGAAAAAATTTAATTTGACGTATTGGATTGATATGGAATCTTATGTGATCAATCATTATTGATTTTCTCCCGTAGAATCGAAATACGATGACTTAACTGCAGTACCGACATGGCATATAGGTCACTCGAATTATATCGTTTGATAACATCAAAATTGTGGAATCCAAACCAATTTTCATTACCCCAGTAAGTAGGTAATGCAATTAATTTGTGAGGATGGTATTTCAGTAGCTCACTGTCTTGTGGGCTGCTGAAGTTTATTGATCTAGAGAGTAGATGTGCTTTTTCTTTATTATTGAAAGTAAAGAGATGAAATGGATGATTATCAGGTGGTGAAGGAACAGCAATAGGTTTGTTGGTTTCCCAGCCATGCAGTTTGTAAAAATTAGCAATACTCGCGATAATATCCAATTGATTATTTGATAAATCAATTTTACTGTGCCCATTAAAACTGACAGCATAGCGTCTATAACTGCTCGGCATAAATTGAGGTTGCCCTATGGCACCTGCATAGGAGCCCGTGACTTTCATGGGGTCCAAATGCTGTTCGCGAGCTAACAGTAAAAACTCTTTTAATTCATACTGGAAAAAAATGGCTCGGGTACTTTTGCTGAAAGCAATATTCGATAAGGCATCAATGACGCGGAACTTGCCGGTATGCAAACCATATTTTGTTTCAATCCCAATAGTTGCGACGATAATGTTTGCGGGTACACCGTATTTTTTTTCTGCTTGTGCAAGTGCTGCTTGGTTGCGGTTCCAGTATTCAACGCCATGTTGGATTCGCCATTCACTAACAAATAAATTTTGATAAATATTCCAAGGTTCTTTTTCAAGCGGCGCTTTAATTTTTCGCATGATCATGGGTCTAACATTCACGGTGTTAAATAAAGCAACCAGCGATGCTTCTTTAAATTTATGTTGCTTGACCATTTGATGGATAAAGATTTTAACATCCGGGCGATCAGCGAAATGCGTATTTGTTTGCGCCTGCACTGTACAGTTAAAAAATAGGCTTACTATAAGTAAAATTAAAACCTGTATCATTTGCGTCTCTTTTCTTGACTTAAGTTGTCAGGAGTTTTCTGTGTGTCTGTATAGACATTAAAATCCCAAATCCGGCCATCAATGTAATCATTGATGATCCGCCGTAACTCACTAATGGCAATGGTACACCCATTACGGGTAAAATGCCGGTGACCATTCCCATATTAATAAAAAATGAGAAGAAAAAGGTCAGGGTAAGGCTGCCAGCAATGAGGCGTGAAAAGGTATCCTGTGCGTGGATTGTAATATATAACCCACGTAAAATGATAATCATAAAAACACTGATCAAAATAATAGCACCTATAAAACCAAATTCTTCACCCAAAACTGCAAAAATAAAGTCTGTAGAGTGCTCAGGTAAAAAATGCAGGTGAGATTGAGTACCATTTAGCCAGCCCTTGCCAAAAAAACCACCAGACCCAATCGCAATTTTTGATTGAATAATGTGATAACTCTTATTGAGGGGGTCGCGTTCTGGGTTAAGAAAAGTCAATAAGCGCTGACGTTGGTAATCATGCATAAAATACCATGCTAATGGCGCGCATAGCATAGCGAGACCGAATAGGCTGCTGAGCAAGCGCCAACTCAAGCCTGCGAGAAATAATACACTGCCACCTGCAATAATAAGTAAAGCGGCCGTGCTTTGATCGGGTTGTTTGATAACTAAGAGTGCAGGAACAAGAATAATAGCGATAGCTGCAATAATACATTGATTATTTAACGGTAAATGCATTTTATGAAAATAACTGGCCAAAAATAAGGGTAAAGCCAACTTCATTATTTCTGAGGGCTGGAAGCGCAAAATACCTAAATTTAACCAACGTTCAGCACCTTTACCTGTATGTCCAAAAAAAAGTACGGAAAGCAAGAGAATGATGCCTATGCCATAAAGCCACACCGCCCAACGTTGATAGATAAGTGGTGGAATTTGAGCAAATAAAAGCATGACTGCGAAAGCAGCGCCGATATGTAAAACCTGTTGTTGTAACATGGAGGAATTTTGGCTACTTGCGCTATATAAAATAACGAGCCCCATGATTGTTAATAAGACAATCGCAAGAAAGAGATACATGTCAATATGAATGTAGCGCCAAAAGGAGCGAGTATTTTGTTGATGGGGATTATGTGTGCGTTGGAAGGTATTAGCGAATAGCATTTTTGGTATCTTCCTCTTTTGTGCTGGGGACGACTTTGATCGGCGCAGGCCCTATCAGATAATAGTCAAGAATTTTGCGCGCGATAGCGGGTGCTGATGTGCTATGTTCTGCTATGACAGCAATGGCAATTTGTGGGTTATCAACCGGTGCAAAAGCGACAAAAAGTGAATGATCACGTAAACCTTCTGGCAGCTTATCTTGTTTTTCGCTTTTGCCATCCTCATCGCGGTGTTTAATGGAGTAAACTTGTGCTGTTCCTGTTTTCCCCGCGATAGTGTAGGGCATGTCGTGCCCATAATGCGCATAACCTGTACCTTGATTTGAAATAAATACGTTTTGTAAGGCAGCAATAACAATCTTCCAATTATCGTTATTGTTTAAATTCACAGGTTCTAATTCTGTTGCTGATTGTGGTTGTGG
This sequence comes from Legionellales bacterium UBA4722, assembly GCA_002404295.1. Taxonomy (GTDB): domain Bacteria; phylum Pseudomonadota; class Gammaproteobacteria; order DSM-16500; family DSM-16500; genus UBA4722. The sequence continues at coordinate 24,186 of DHJK01000101.1, read as the reverse complement.
CGGTTTACCGGCATCTTGTTCTGTCAGTAATAAGTGTGGCGCGAATCGTTTACCACGATTCGCCATGGTCGCAATGCCTTGCGCAAATTGCAAGGGTGTGCCCTGCATAAAACCTTGACCGATAGAAGAGTTAATAGTGTCTCCCTCATACCAGCCTGTGCCTTTGGCGCGACGTTTCCAGCTGGGTGATGCAATGATGCCAGGCACTTCTTCTCCCATATCGATCCCAGTTAACTCACCAAATCCAAAGCGATCTAAGATGTCATCAATGAGATGAATTCCCATTTTGTGTCCCAAAGCAAAAAAGTAGGTGTCACAAGAGCTGGTCAGCGCATGATTTAAATTAACAGTGCCATGCCCGTGAAATTTCCAATCATGATATTGGTGCTCTTTGTTGGGTAGTTGATACCAACCTGGATCAAAAATGGTAAAATCAGGGGTTGTATTACCAGAGTCTAATCCTTGCAATGCAATATAAGGCTTTATCGTGGATGCTAAAGGATAAAGTCCGCGTAATGTTCTGTTATAAAGTGGTTTGTTAGGTGCTTGTTGCAATTGTTGGAAATCCTGACTGCTGATCCCAGCGACAAATAAATTAGGATCAAAAGTGGGTTCACTGACCATTGCAAGAATTTGTCCAGTAGCGGGTTGGATAACAACCACCGCGCCACTTTGTCCTTGAAGTGCTTGCTCTGCAATGAGTTGTAATCGACTATCAAGCGTGAGATATAAACTTTTTCCTGGCAGCGGTTTTATTTGTTTTAAGATACGTACAGGTTGACCGCTTGCATCCGTTTCAGCTTGTTGGTATCCAACAGTGCCATGTAGATCATCCTCATAAAATTTCTCGATGCCTATTTTTCCAATATAATTAGTTGCGCTGTAATTACTGGGATCTATGACCTTGAGCTCTTCGAGATTAATGCGGCCTACATAGCCTAATACATGACTGAATGTAGCGCCTAACGGATAATGTCGAATTAAACGTGCTTTAATAAGCGCACTTGGAAAACGATATTGGTTTTCATAAAAGCGTGCAACTTCAGCCTCTGTGAGCCGAAGCTTTAAAGGTATTTCATCAAAGCGGCGATGTTGTTTTAATTCTTTTTGAAATTGTGCAATTTCCGTATCATTGAGTGGAATAATTTTGCCAATATCTGTTAAGACCTGCGATATATTTTTATTTTTTTCTGGAATAATATCCAAGCTAAAAACTGGGATATTTTCTGCCAGTAAAACACCATTCCGATCATAAATTAATCCGCGGGTGGGTTCTGTTGGAATAAGATCAAGCCAATTTTTTTTTGACAGCGTTGTGTACAAATCATGTTTTGTTAATTGTAAAAATCCGAGGCGAGTAATCAATAATGCAATTAAAATTAACATGATAATAAGCATGGCCACGCAGCGGTGAGCGGTTAGCTGAATTTCTTGTAAATGATTTTTAATGGCAATACGTTTTTGCATGTCAGGATTTTACCAGTATAGGCCGCATCTAGCATTAAAATTTATACCATACGTTAATTAATAAGGGAATTGTGATCCCCGCATTGGTGCTGGACATGCTGCAATTGGAGTAATGCATTGTGCTTAAACTAACCGACAACCGTTCTTGCTTACCAAAACTTGCTCCGATTCCCATTTGGTCTTGAAAGGAGAAGTGTATACCCAAATTGCGGTCTGCGATGCGTGTTTTTGTTAAATAGGATGCGCCAATGCTCAGGTCGATATAAGGAGAAATGAGATCGGTGTGCATAAGATAATAGCGTAGAGTAGGCGCAAATGAGTAAATATTAATCTCTCGATTTATTGGATAATTATTAACCCACCAATGACCAAAACTAATATCAAAGTAAATCTTTACATGTTGCCAAGCCAAGCGTGAAGGTTGATACCAAAGCGCACCTCGGTAACCTTTTAAATGGCCAGGGTCTTTAGCAATAAGTGGATAGGTGAGTGCAATACCTGTATCCGCGCTGGCGGTGTGACAGAGGAATTCGATCAGTATCAGTGCAAGTAAACGAATCAGCACGTGTGTTTTCCTTAACACAGAAGAAGATGTCTTGAGAGAACATAAAGAGTTAGTTGAATGTTGTCAATGAAAAAAGTAATTATGTAGTTAGTCGCTGGCGCGAAATTCGTTTTGTCATCCTAGTATGTGTTACGTAATTCGTTGACGGCAAGGCTTCTTATGAACCACAGCTGTCACCCCGCAAAATTTTCGTCAACAGCTCCCAATAAAAAAACTGCTCACGCACGAAAATTTGTGCGGGGTCTGGTTACGTCTTACAGTACTGCTGGCTGTAACCGGATCCCGCACAAATTTTCGTGCGAGAGCAGTTTTTTTATTGGGAGCTGTTGACGAAAATTTTGCGGGAGGACAGGTCTGGGGTCTATTGTGGATGACAAAAACGAATTTCGCACCAGCGACTCGTTAGGTAACAATTATTTCTGCTCTTGCTTTTTTTGTTTCGCAATAGATTTTTGATCACTCCGGTCCGAGCTAGAATCTGGAGATGGCAACCCTGTCCTAAAAAACACTTTAGGCTTGCGAGTAGTAGACTTTGCTTGCGTAGAGTTTTTTGAAGTATTGGATGATGATAATGAGCCAACATATTTTGCTAATCTTGTGCGAATTTCATTGATAATGTGAGCAATTAAAGAGATTTTTTCATCAGCAACATCTTGAGAAGAAAAAAGAGTAGGGCTTGTTACTCGACGGCCTATTTCCAGTATCGCTTTACCCAATGTACCCTGTTTTTTATTCCATTTATATTCAAGAGGTTCTGATTTGCTGTCAGCCTTGTCTTCATCTTTTAGCTCAAGTGTTTTAGCATTGTGTTCTCTATAGAATGCCTCAAATATTTCTATAGAGCGTCTAGCAAGTTCCTCATATCCTATAGTTGGAACTACACCTTTACTCTCGGGCTCAGAGGCAGCTTCGGCCGCTGTTCTTAATTTGCTGAATTGATCTTGATATTTTTCAGCTAATACTCTCTTCTGGTGTCGCGATTTAAAACCAACATTAGCAAAAGTATTGGCTGACTCACTTGAGCGAATTTTAAGATATTCAGTTAGAATTTGGTCGATAGCTTTTAATTGCTCAGTTAAGATTTGGAGATCGGTACGAGTAAGGCTCTTTATCTCTGTCATCCATCCGGCATATTCTTTGTCAACACTTTCTTCTACTGCCCGCATTTCTTGCACTGTATGACGATAACTTGCTATGTGAGCGTCGTTCTTAGTCGAAATTAAATGTTTTGCTTTTATAATAATGCCGCCGCCTGGTAGTGCTTCTGCAATTTGTTTGCTGACACTATGTTTAAGTTCACCCGCAATGTTGTTTAGCTTCTTTTGTTGCTCTGCTATGAATTGAGTTGCTCTATCATTGAAATCTTTTGCTTCTTTTTCACTGAGATTTTTTGTCATTTCAGCAAGAGTGGCTAACTTATTAGTAAAGCCCTCTAGTAGCTCAGTTTGTGGTCTTTCAATTAAATCTTGCCTTACTTGTTGCCAAAAGGTTATGGATGCATCAGGTGTTAATAACTCAAGAAATTGCACCGACTTTGAGCCTTGGGCTTGTTTTTGTAAATCTAGTATGGCGTAGCGAAGCGTTTGATTATCAGGGCAGAGTATATAAGCAGAAGCAAATTCACTTAATCTTTTTTCAGCGTCACTGCCAGCAGAAGTCTTGTCTTTAATAAATTTTTCAATCGACTCCATTAATAATAGAGGATTATTCTGGTACTTTTCAATAATTAATTTATTGCTACTAGCAGTGTCTAGTGGCGTTAATACTTTATAGATTTCAACAATAAGTAATTCATTTGCGTCGATGAAATCATGGACGTTACGGTTTTCTAGTTCGTGTTTGTTTTCTATATAGTTATAATTAAACGAGTTAACTAGCGACTCATAATATAATGCAGGATCAGTTTTGATTTTTGCTCCTGTTTCCGGCGTTAAGCACTCAGCCTTTAATAGTGAGTGTGCGTTATCATCAGCAAAAACGATACGAGCCATATCAGTATCGGCGCGAGTCAAGCGTCCTAAAAATAAGCCTAACTTATTCATAAGTTCGCGTTCAGGTTGAATAAGTGCCCATGCTGCGTCATCGGTTTTATTTGCCGATCTTTCTTTACTACGTAGAGTATTTTCTAGTGTCTTATAACGAGTGACTATAAGTTTCTTCAATTCTTCTTTTGTCATTTCATTGTCAGGCAGTGTTATGTTATTATTTGCAGTGAGTGGATTACCAACTAATAATGTTTTGAAGATAGCAATAGGTGTTTTATTATTTTTAAGCATATCGAAAACTTGTTTTGCTTCAAGTCTATCAAGAACATTATTTAAATCTTGCTGAGAAGCGTGTTCGTTTTCATTGATAAGAATAGGATCATTATTTTTGAAAGGGTGATAACCAGCGAGCGTAGCTTCAATGGCTAAAGTGTGTCCCAAAATAGTATCTGCTTTAGCAACCGCGTTAATGAAAGCCATGATTTGTTTACTGGATTCCGCAAAAGAAGTTGCTATATCATGTGCATCATTTAGAGAATCTTCACGGCTCATCTGTGTGAGATTGAGATCAGCTAGCATGATTGCTAAGCGACGTTTTTGTTCAATATTTTGGGACTTATCATTTTTGCCATGCTTTACTGCTTCAATTAAAGCGATTATTCCATCACGACGCAAGTTGCGAATAGCAAAATCTTGACGCATTTTTTGATGTTGTTTGATAGCGTCAGTATATTTTGCAGCGTCTTCACTGTGTTCCTCTTGCGCTCTTTTGAGTTTTTTCTGTAAGTCTTCTTCCACTGCGGGATCATAGCCAAATGGATCAGCTGTAGTACCCAATGCGCGTGTGTGAAACATGTTTTCTAATCCATCAAAGAGAGGGCGTAGAGGTTCAGATAAGACGCCAAAACGTAAGTTATTTTGTAATTCAATTTCATGTGAGTCTCTTGCTAGCTTTTCAAGAGGGGGGGACGCCATATCCTTGCCGTAGATTAGCATGGCATTCATGAGTTGCTCTGATAAGTCGCCAAAATGACCGCCCAAGGCTGGCCATTGAATCTTTTTGTAGTGACCCATGAGCCCTAAGCTATGTTCACCTGTTTGGGTAACTGCGGTGACACGAGAAAAGGCACCTGTATGCTCCCAACTACCGCGAGATAATTCATTTATCCCCCAGGCTAGATTAAATAACCCTTTTAAACTTTGACTGTAAGGGGTCTCTATATCGTTATAGAGGTAATACCCTTTGTCTTGTTTGGCATCTTTGAGCGCGGCAAGCGTTTCCACGATAAGTTTTTCTTGTTCGGGATCTAGTATTATCTCTCTATTTTTAGCATCTTCAACGAATTGAGCAAAAAACTCATGCAGTTTTAGTGAGCCTTGCATAGCGCTGCGTAAAGGTTCAATTAAAGGGAACCATTCAGCGCGTGCTTGCGCTGTTGGGTTCCAGCGGCGAGCAAGATGCTTTGTGATGGTATTCTGATCTTCAGTTGTCAAATCTTGTAGAGAATCTTTTTCTGACAAGAATTTGTTGAGCTTAGAAAGATCTTTAAGGTCAACAGGATAAGGTTGCTTATTACTGTTTAGATAAATCAATTGCCATTGCGAACCTGCTTCTTTAATTAATATATAAGAATCTGGTTTGTAGGCGTCGAAGTGACCTGGTGAAGGCATTGCTCCAGCTAGATATAGCTCAACGGAGACTGCATATTTCAGTTCAGGTTCATTGGGTGCTGCAGGACGGTTTAGGCTTATGTAGGGTCTTGAAAGATCAGTGAGTGTTTGACTCATTTGCTGGAATTGCTCACTTAGCAACGCTCGCGCATTATCCGGACTACTCAGAATTTTTTGAGGTAAATCAATCATAGCTTGTTTTAATGTATCAAGCTGTTCTAACGTTGCGGCTGTAGCTCCTGATTCATTTGCGAGCGTAGCTATTTCTGCTAAATGTTGCGATAGACCAAGTAAGGCTTTAGCAATTTGAGGCGCATGAGTGGGAATGGTTTTATATTTTTTCTTGCTTGTTTGTAGTGCCTCTAATAATGCATCTACTTTTTTCCCTATCTCTTCTGCTTCTTGCAATGCTAATAAACTATGTTTACTCATTTGAATGGATGGTGTGTCTGTATCACGAATAGGTCTGATCTGAGTTGTATTTTTATCTTCTTGCCAAATAAGATTTTTAACGGCGTGATCAGAGAAAAGATGTTTAATACCATGCTCTAATTGTTTGCGTGTTTCTTGTAAGATCTCAGTGATAGTCATGACAGTTTTTCTGGGTTCAGTCTGCAAATTTTTTTCTAAGCAGTGAATTAACGTGTTATAAAACTCACTTAATTGTTTTTCAGCTTTGCTGTCTGGCAATATATTTTTTTCAATAAATGTTTCTGTTAATAGACGCAAAGCTAAGGAATCTTTTTGATAGAGATTAATGATATCGTTATCATCAAGCTTATCTTTGTTGATAGCTTTATGTAGGGCGATTACAGCAGGTTTATTTGCCAATAAGAAATCATCATAAGATTTAATGCTACTGCTAACGTTGAACGTAAGTGTACTGATTAGCGGTTCATAATATAATGCGCGCGCTGCAATGGCTTCTTGAGCTGAGCAAGTTTCTTGAAGAATGTTGTGTGCTTGCTCGTATCTTTTTTTGTGATACTCGTTTGCACCTTGATAAGCAAAAATATTTTTTGCGAGTTCGGGATCTGCATTAGCCAAGCGGCCTAAAAAAAGTCCTATTTTTTGGCTGATCTCGGATTGAGGTTCACTCCTCTGGTAGAGTTTAACAATGAGATTCATCAAGGTTGCTCGAGTGAAACCATTACGTGCATCATAGGCCATGACTAATTCAAGATTCACGCGAATAGTGTCTTCATCAAGGCTGATTTCTGCATGTGAACTTTTATTTAATAATTTAATTAGTAAAGCCGCGCGCTTTTCAATCAGGGTAATGGGTTTTTTATTTGCAGCACTGGGTTCTTGATCTGCCATGCCTTGAAGTATTTCAAAAACCTGGTTGGGTGCTAATCGATCAAGCATATTCATGACATCATGCTGGATAATTTCTGGCTCTTTGCTTTCAAGTATTTCTTTTGTTGGTTTGGTAATATAACCTGCTAATAGTGTTTCAATGGTTAGCGCATGTCCAACGTCAGGATCTATTGCATGAGCTGCAGTGATGAATTTTTCTATTGCGGCAGAGTCTGCGATAAATGCAGTGGTAATAGTGTGTGCGTTCGCAAGATTTTCTTCATGGGTTCCTTCTCCTAAATCAGCCAACAATCTGGCTAGTTTGCGTTTTTGTTGAATATTTATTTTAGGATCGCCTTGTCCTTCCTTTACTGCTTCTATCAAAGCAATGATCCCTTCATTTTTGAGTGTGCGTATAGCATATTCTGTGCGTAATTTTTGCTGTTGCTTCAGCGCTTCAGTGTATTTAGGAACATCCAGTAATCTTTCGTTTAGTTCATTTTTTTCATGATTCAGGATTTTGAGCACGTGCATCAATTCTTTCGGAGGCCAAGCTTTAGTCTGCTTGTCTTTTTGGAATTGTTCCGATTCTTTTCTTAGTCTGCGAGTTATGTCCAGTGTTTGAGCACGATAACTTTTTTCTTGATTGATTTTTTCTTGTTTATCTCCTGCAGTAATAGCACTAGCTAGTTTTTCTTGTAGGGGTAAATAATCTTTATTTTCAAGTTTACTTAATGTTGAAGAAAATTCTTTTTGTTTTTCTAGAGACAAATGACTAATTAACTTATCTTCGAGTTGGTCGGCTGCTATATAGTCATCAGGCGTTTTGAAAAGAGGAGTTGCTTTTAACCTCACTAATTCTAGTAATAAAGCAGTTGCCCTCGTTTCAAGTTTCTCAGGAGAGGTAGCTATAGAATATTTATTTTGTTTATATCCTAATTTTCTCCAGGCAGAGTCTGGTTTAGTTATATCGTTACCGTTATCTCCATACCATTCAAATTGACTGACTAAAAATGCTATTATTTCAGACTGCTGTTTAACCTTTTCTTCTTTAGCAGAAGCTTCATCAAGTTTAGTTTGTAGCTTTTTTTCTTGCGCTTTATCGTAACCTAAAGGATTGCTTGCGCTGCTTAAGCCGCGTTCATTACGGATACCTTCCAAGCTGTCAAATAGAGGACGTACATCTCCTAAGAGTGAGCCATAACGTAAATGATGTGTTAATTCTATTTCATGGCTCGCTGCGGCAATTTTTTTAATGGGAGCCGCAACTGTTATGAGCATGCTATCGAACAGTGCGTTAGCGGTATCGTCTGATTGTGCCCAGTTAATTTTTGAGTAATGAACTAATGCTTTTTTTCCATGAGTCATTGCTTGCATTTGAATAGCAGGATCTTCACTTGCATAATCCTGACTGAGTAATTCAACTGCTCTAAACATATTAAAAATTGCTTTTAAGTTTTGACTAACGGGGGTTTCCTTGTCAGGAGATAAGTAGGAGTAATATCCATCTTCGTCTAGTTTAGAAGTATCTAAAGACATGGGTAAGGATAGAGCGGACGCTTTTTCTTCTTGTTTTTTCTCAGGTATGGCTAAGTTATGGTCTGCAGTAAAATAAGTAGTCGTCAAGTTTGATAATGTTTGGCTGAATCGGGTGAAGTGAGTGCGTAGCAATTCTTGAGATTTTTCAGGATCTCTGCTCGTAATTATTTTTGCTAGTAGTGTTGCAATCTCCTCACGCATAACATTTAATTCATGAATCGCAGCTGATGGAAGATTGGCTTGTTGCGCTATTTTATACATGGCGTCACAGTGGTTAGATAGCTTTACCCATGGACGCAGAATGCCATCGCGTTGGTCTCTGATAAAATCAGTGACAGTAGGGTAAGCTTTTGTCATTTTTACAGCAGTTTCACCATACCAACGGTAATCAACAAACATTTTATACATGGCGACAGGGGTAAAGTAGCCTGCTATTAGACCCGTTACTATAGATTGATGTAATGGTTTGGTGAGATTGACTACTCTCCTTAGGATTGGAATCTTGTCAATAGCTGCAGAAGTCATCTGTAGCGCGAGTTTTCCTGCTTCTACAGCCATGCTAGTAGGTGCTTCGGTTTCATCGGTGCTGGGTGCTTGTAGAGATGCCCAAGCCCGATTCACTGGATCTGTTATTTTGTATGAGGCGTCTGAAATAGCTCGACCTAATTGTTCAATGTAAGAATCTTTGAGCTCGGCTTTTTCTTCTTTAGTCGAGGGTTCTTTCTGCAGTAACTCTGATATACCGATGGCTAATGTTCCAAGATTCTGTACGAGTTCTTCTGTCTCTTGCAAGGCAAGCATAGCATGTTTGCTAAACTGTACTTGAGCTGGTTCATTGTTTTCTTCGTTGAATGCGCGTACTGTTTCTCGTCTGGGTTTATGCCCTGTAATTTTTGTAATGTCTTTGAAAAAAGCTTCGCCTTTTGACTCTAATTTTTTGAGGGCTTTGAGTTTCTCCTCGGTGATTGTTATCTCAGTAATTTTATTTCGTGCTAATTCGACATAAAATAAATGACCCTCAACTAAAATATACGTGTTACAAGTAAGTGCGTCGAGGGTAGAATCCGGGATTAACCCTTTGTAGCCTTCTGATTGTAATCTAACCATCATGGAAGGGCGAAGACGCTCAACTAAGTCAGGTTTTTCTAATGTAATAAACTCGCATTCATCTTCCCAGATTAAGTCATTAGCGTAATCAGTAAGATAATGTTCAATCGTTTTGCCTAGCTGTTCCTGCGCGCTCTGCAAGCCTTTTGTCATTATGTCTAAAGGTTTTCTTGGTTTCATAAGTAGCTTCCTGACTATTGCTGATATAACACAGTATAGTCAAGATTTGGGGAATTGCTGGGGAGGGTGACCAGTTCTAGATAAATCAATGAGTTAGTAACTACTCGGTATACTTAATACCTAACGCCGCCAATCGATCTTTCAAATTAGGATGTGTGGAAAACACATCCGTAAGTGAGCTCATGGAAAGAATGCCCGCTTGTGCTGGATCAAAGATATAAGCCTCGCGCCGAACATTTTCATGAGGTGTTTGTTGGTAAGCAGCGTTATAAGCGTCTTGGTGTGCCTGATGATCACCATTGATTTTTATTAAAGCCGATGCTAATGGCTGGTTATCTCGTAGAAGCTCAACGGAGCCTGCGTCTGCCATATATTCTCGTGTGCGACTCAGATACAGTAATAACAAAACATTTATAATAGGTAACATATAACGCAGTATCATAATAATCATTGCTAGCGAGTTTCCTGATCGATTATCAGAGTCACGTCTAGAAAAAATAATATTATAAAAGAAAATATCTAGCACGATGACCATTAAATTTGCAAGCACAGAAGCCATTAAAGTCAGCTTGATATCCATGTGGCGAATGTGGCTGATTTCATGTGCCATTACCGCTTGTAATTCACTGCGATTCAGCTTTTCAATTAAACCGCGAGTAATAGCAAGCATGGCTGATTTTTCACTATAGCCGCTTGCGAACGCATTCATATAATCTGCATCGATAATATAGACTTTAGGCATGTAGTGCAGACCCGCAGCAATTTTCAATTCCTCTACAACGTTATATAGTTGCTTTTCAGTCATGGTTTGTGCTGTTTGAGGCGTCACTTCTTTGTATTCTGTGCCTAGTAACATAAGCTGATCGTGTAGGCTAAATGTCACTAATAAGGAGATAGCTGCAACAGCAAACATAATTAAAGTAACGAGTGGAAAAAGTTGAAAAGTGATCAGTCCCGTAAATAATTGAGTGAGTGTAGCCTGTGGATAGTGTGTGCTGTAGATATAGGTATCTATTAGCATCCCTAACGATATATAAATTAAAAAAAATACAGTGATGACAAAAATCGTTTTGCGGTTATTGGCGCGTATAGTTTGGCGCCAATCCGCAGTGGCATATCTTAAATTGTCAGGTAACTTAGCCATAAAAAATAAATGCCATTCAGTTTACAGTTTGACAGTGTAACTTTCTTGTTCTGCAACTTTGGCTTCAGTTAATTGCCAATATTGAAAATCAAAATTCAATTTTGCATTAAACGCAGTGACAACCATCTCTGTAAAAAATGCTTTTTTGCGTGCATTATACATTTCAATGCTATCGTTATACGCTTGCTTTGCGTAAGCGAGCTTATTCTCCGTGCTTACAATTTCTTCTTGTAGCTGCATGCAATTTTCATTGGCTTTTAATTGGGGGTATTGTTCAAAGACAAGATTAATATTTGATGCAATTTCAGAAATCTTATTTTCTGCAGCAATGCGTCCTGCTTCATCGCCACTTGCTTTAGCTTGTTGCGCTTGATTACGTAACGCAACCACATCTTTTAGCGTTGTTTGTTCGTAGTCCATGTATTTTTTAACGACATTAATGAGTGATTCAAATACTTTGAAACGTCGATCTAACTGAATATCGATTTGTTTTTGATTGTTACGGACAGCTTCGATCAATGCAATAAGCCGATTGTAAGTCATCACAACAAAAATCGCGACTGCAATCACTAATAAAAAAATAATAAAGCCTGTACTCATAGTAGCTTAACTCCTTTATTTGAAACATAATGCAATTATATAGTATAAATCAGGAAGTACTCTAATGTCAGATAATACCATTAATTTAACGCCAAAGCTGTACGCCTATTTGCAAAAAAATTCATTGCGTGAATCTGAGGTGCAAAAATCGTTACGCGAACAAACCCATAAAATGAGCATGGGTCAGATGCAAATCTCACCGGAGCAGGGGCAGTTTATGGGTTTGCTGGTTGAGTTATTGGGTGCACGTAAGACGCTCGATATTGGTGTATTCACAGGTTATAGCGCATTGTCTGTTGCGTTAGCATTGCCGCCAGAGGGCAGGGTGGTGGCTTGTGATATCAATGTGGAATGGACTAAAATTGCACGCCGATTTGGGGAGAAGGCGGGTGTGGCTGATAAAATTGATTTGCGGCTTGCGCCTGCTTTAGAAACGTTGCAGATGTTATTGGATCAAGGAGAAGCTGAGACTTACGATTTTGCGTTTATCGATGCAGATAAGGCAAATTACCCGCTTTACTATGAGCTTTCGCTGAAGTTGTTGCGTTCAGGAGGATTAATTGCAATCGATAATGTGTTGTTTGGAGGCAAAGTAGCTGATGATCGAGTCACCGATATCAATACTGCAACGATTCGGGCTTTGAATGCGAAATTAGTGGCTGATGAGCGGGTTTCGATAAGCATGTTGCCGATTGGGGATGGATTGACGTTGGCTAGAAAGCGGTAATGCTTAGTACACCTCTCCCCTTG
>DHJK01000101.1:0-11747 GCA_002404295.1 Legionellales bacterium UBA4722 | reverse complement strand
TCTCCCACAAGGGGAGAGGTGTGTTAAGCAGAGCTAGTTAAACACATCATATAATTAACCGACACATCATCCCCTAATTTATATTCCTTAGTAAAAGGATTATAACTCATCCCCACCATATCTTTGACATTAAGCCCCGCCTGCCTCGCCCACTCCCCCAGCTCACTAGGCCGAATAAACTTAGCAAAATCATGCGTATTTTTTGGTAACATTTTCAACACATACTCAGCCCCAACGATCGCAAACAGATAAGATTTGATATTTCTATTAAGGGTAGAAAAAAACACATACCCACCTGGCTTCACCAATTTTGCCGCAGCCTGGATAATCGAGGCAGGGTCTGGCACATGTTCCAAGAGTTCAAGGCATGTAACAACATCAAATTGATTAGCATGCGTCGTAGCAAATTCTTCAGCGCTAATGAGCAAATAATCAACATGAGTATTGCTATTTTTCTGATGAAATCTGGCTGCTTCTAATGCCTCTTCACCTAAATCAATACCCGTAACGATAGCACCACTTTGGTCCATACTTTCTGCTAAAATACCTCCGCCACAGCCTAAATCAAGCACTTTTTTACCTGTTAGAGATACCTGTGCAGTGATATATCCTAAGCGTAACGGATTAATATCATGTAATGTTTTGAGCTCTCCCTGCGGATCCCACCAGTGCGATGCGAGTTTGGCAAATTTTGCAATTTCAGTTTGATCAATGTTCATGGTTTTAAGTTCACTTGCTAGTTAGTATCGGTTCTGTTTATTATAGCATCTTACATTTATTTTTAAGGGAATTGAAATCATGAAGACGAAGTTTGTTACGATTGGTGTATTAATGGCTGCATTGGCGGTTAGCGCGACAGCATTTGCTGATGATGCAGGAATGCAGATGAATGACCAGATGGGGCAAGCACAGGCTCAAGCACAAGCACAAGCTGTAGCGCCAGCAGAACCTGCAATGCCTGAAGCTACAATGCCAACCACTGCTAATACACAAGCAACAAATCCAGCACCGCAAGCAGATGTAATGCCAGACACGGCAACTGGAAGTGCGGATGATATCAACACACCATCTAGCAATTATTAATTAGTATTGTTATCCCGCGCGTTGTCGCGGGATATTCTCTGAAGGTAACCATCATGTACAACGCCGCAACAAAAACCATCTATCTAAACGAATATAAAGTCCCCCCTTATTTAATTGACACTGTAGACCTTGAAATTGCATTAGGTGAAGATGCAACGATTGTTACAAGCAAGCTGATTATGAATGCGAATACAGCTTCTACAGAATCTAATCCAGATTTAATATTAACTGGAGAGATGCTAGAGCTTATTTCTATAGCGCTAGATGGTAAACAGTTAACCGCAGAACAATTTCAAAAAACAGATGCCTCTCTGACGATTCTTAGCGTGCCTAGTACTTTTACGCTAGAAATTAAAACACGTATTAAACCTCAAGAAAATACCGCACTAATTGGATTATATCAATCAAGTGGAAATTTTTGCACGCAATGCGAGGCACAAGGATTTCGCCGCATCACTTATTTTCTAGATCGCCCAGATGTCATGGCGCGGTATACCACTAAGATTATTGCAGATAAAAAACGATACCCCATTTTACTATCTAATGGAAATTTGGTGGCAAGCGAAGAATTATCCAACGGCCAGCATTCTGCGACATGGGTGGATCCTTTTAAAAAACCTTCTTATTTATTTGCATTAGTTGCAGGTGATCTGGATTGCATGGAAGATTTTTTTACGACTCAATCCGGTCGGCGAGTGACATTACGTATTTATGTTGAACATGGCAATTTGGATAAATGCGCGCACGCCATGCAAGCAGTTAAAAAATCAATGCGTTGGGATGAAGAAAAATTTGGTCGTGAATATGACTTAGATATTTATATGATTGTGGGTGTAGGCGATTTCAATATGGGCGCCATGGAAAATAAAGGCTTAAATATTTTTAATACGCAATATATTTTAGCAAAGCCTGAAACCGCAACGGATACAGATTATGTGAATATTGAATCTGTGATTGCGCATGAATACTGCCATAACTGGACAGGTAATCGCATCACTTGTAGGGATTGGTTTCAATTAAGTTTGAAAGAGGGGCTCACTATTTTCCGTGACCAAAGTTTTACTGCGGATACAACCTCTCCTACTGTTGCACGTATTAATGATGTAGTTGATTTACGTGCTAGTCAATTTCCAGAAGATGCAGGCCCATTGGCGCATCCTGTTCGTCCTGATTCGTATGTTGAAATTAATAATTTCTATACTTCAACCATCTATAATAAAGGGGCAGAAGTGATCCGCATGCAGCAGACCCTCATCGGAGAAGCTGCTTTTCGCAAGGGAATGGATCTGTATTTTGAGCGTTATGATGGACAAGCAGTCACCATTGAAGAATTTGTGAAGTCAATGGAAGATGCTTCAGGGATGGATTTAAAACAGTTTAGATTGTGGTATAGCCAAGCAGGAACACCTGTCTTAGATGTCACCGATCACTACGATGCAGAGAAGAAAACGTATACATTGAAAATTAAACAATCTTGTCCGCCAACACCTCAGCAACCAGATAAAAAACCATTTCATATTCCTGTCAAAATGGGGTTGTTAGATGCTTCTGGTAAAGAATTGATGCATGATTTATTGCATATTAAACAGCCTGAGCAAGAATTTCAATTTACCAATATAAACTCAAAACCGATTCCTTCATTGCTTCGAGGGTTTTCTGCACCAGTTAAACTCAATTATGATTATTCCGATAGTGCGTTGCAGTTATTATTTAAGCATGACACGGATTTATTTAATCGTTGGGAAGCGGGTCAACGTTACACTACAAAATTAATTTTAAACCTGATTCAAACTTATCGCGCAAATAAACCATTGGTGCTGCCAGCAGATTATCTTGCTGTTTTTCAACATCTATTGGAAACGATGCAAGACGATAAATTGTTGCTCGTTGAAATGTTAACGCTTCCATCAGAAAAATATTTGTCTGAGCAAATGGCAGTAGTTGATGTAGAAGCGATTCATCATGTGCGTGAATTTGTGTTGAAATCGTTAACACAACCGCTGCAGGCACAGCTTTTTGATATCTACCAAAAAAATCACGATAGTCATGCTGCGCGTGAAGTTACCTTAGAAGCTGTTGCTAAACGACACATAAAAAATCTATGTTTATCCTATCTGATGCTTTTGGATGATCATGAAAAATATAAGCAACTCGCGCTGAATCAATTTGAAGCTGCTTTAAAAACAAATATGACGGATACCATGGCTGCATTACGTAGCTTGGTTAATATTGATTGTCCTGAAAAAGAAGGCGCCTTAGCGCAATTTTATCAACAATGGCAAAATGATCCATTGGTTATTGATAAATGGTTTGCATTGCAAGCAAGTTCTAAATTGCCGGACACGTTAAGCCGAGTGAAAAAGCTCACGCAACATCCTGCATTTGATATTAAAAATCCCAATAAAGTCTATTCATTGATTGGTGCTTTTTCTCACCGAAATTTAGTACGCTTTCACGTTGCCAATGGTGAAGGTTATCAATTTCTAGCAGATTGTGTGCGAAAGCTTGATGCCCTCAATCCACAGATAGCCGCTCGGATGGTTACCCCCTTGAGTCAATGGCAACGTTATGATTCTAAACGACAACACTTGATGCGGGAGCAATTAGAGGGTATTTTACGCGCCAAGACTCTTTCTCGCGATGTTGGAGAATTAGTGAGCAAAAGTCTTTTGACTAGAGAATAGAGTAAAAAAGCATTACAATCGCTCAGTTCCTGCTCAGCATACCTCTCCCACAAGGGGAGAGGTGCTCTAACGATTTATGGGGGAAGGAACTTATTAAGCGGCTTTTAGCGGCAATGCAACATGACGAGATAAAAAGTTATTACAAAAAACAAGGTGATAATTAACATGAACACACGTACCGAATCAGATAGCATGGGCAGCATCGAAGTACCCAATGAAGCCTATTGGGGCGCCCAAACACAACGCTCTATCCATCATTTCGCCATCGGACACGATAAAATGCCCAATGAACTCATCAAAGCATTTGGCGTATTAAAAAAAGCTGCTGCCATTACCAACCATGAACTAGGCTTGCTCTCTAAAGAAAAAATGCAATTCATCGTCTCTGCAGCGGATGAAATCATTGCAGGCAAATTATTTGATCAATTTCCACTGAGTGTTTGGCAAACGGGTAGCGGTACTCAAACAAATATGAATGTGAATGAAGTGATTGCCAACCGTGCCGCTGATATGGCTGGACAAAAGCGGGGAGGTAAAAACCCTATTCATCCAAACGATGATGTGAACTATTCGCAATCATCCAATGATACATTTCCCACTGCGATGCATATCGCAGCTGTAGAATTATTAGTGAGGCATTTAATTCCCTCGTTAAAAGAATTGCGTAATGCCTTACTTAAAAAACAACATTTATTCGCTAAGATAGTTAAGGTAGGTCGTACACATTTACAAGATGCCGTGCCATTAACGTTAGGCCAAGAATTTTCGGGTTATGTAGCTCAGTTGGATGCAGCTTTAAAGAATATTGAAAGCACATTACCCAATTTGTATGAACTTGCATTGGGTGGTACCGCAGTTGGGACAGGGCTTAACGCTCATCCTAAATTTGCTAATTTAGTTGCAGGCAATATCGCTAGATTAACAGGCCTTCCTTTTGTGACAGCGCCTAATAAATTTGCTGCTTTAGCAGCTCATGATGCTGTAGTGTTTGCAAGCGGCGGCTTAAAAACACTAGCCTGCGCTTTGATGAAAATCGCGAATGACATTCGCTGGTTAGGCTCCGGTCCTCGTTGCGGTTTAGGAGAGTTGATTTTACCCGCTAATGAACCAGGCTCCTCGATTATGCCGGGCAAAGTGAATCCAACGCAATGTGAGGCATTAACAATGGTTTGTGTTCAAGTCATGGGAAATGATACTGCGATCACTATCGCAGGTTCGCAAGGTAATTTTGAACTTAATGTTTTCAAACCTCTTATGATTCATAATTTATCGCATTCGATTAATATACTAACTGATTCGATGCGGATGTTTGCAGCATATTGTATTGAAGATCTGCAAGCAGATGAAAAACGTATTGATGAGTCTGTGCATAATTCATTGATGCTGGTGACAGCATTGGCGCCGAGGATAGGTTATGATAAGTCGGCGGAAATTGCGCATAAGGCATGGCATGATGGAACAAGTTTATTAGAGGCTTGCTTAGCTTTAGGATATTTAACGGAGATTGAATTTAAGGAGTTAGTGAAGCCAGAGGATATGGTGGGGTTGGAAAGATAAGGAAGTCTAATCATTTGTTTATTGAGCAATGGATATTGTTCTAAAACTAACAGATTGAGGTGATATCTTAATGCATACTGATCATGATGATGGTGTTCTTAAAGGTTCTTTCGTGCCTAACGGTTCCGTTAGTGATGGTAGGGGCACTTCGATAACTGGAATAGGACCACCAAGTCGTCTCGGGCTGGTAATTCACACTGACTCACCAGATCCTTCTAAACAAGTATTCGTTTCTGAGGATTCTTCTAAGCAGCCACAGTCTTCTCCTACTGAGTCAGATTCACCCAGTATTTTTGGTAGTTTTGAGTTTTTGCCAGATGACAAGACTAAATCGCAAAGTGAATTGGACCTATCGCGAGAGAAGACAGTTGTTCTTCAATCGCAGTTAGAAGCTACTCAGGAAGAAAACAAAAAACTTAATGAAACTTTAACATCATCGCAAAGGGAATCAGAACAGTTGCGAGCACAGGCAGCTGCTCTTCAATTGGAGTTACAAATTACTCTTAAAAAAAACCAACAGCTTGATGAAGCTTTACAATTATCACAAAATGAGTCAAAACAATTGCAAGAGCTGGTAGCTTCTCAATCTAATGTATCAGCTGAAGAAGAAGATGAAGAAGATGAAGATGAAGATGAAGGAGATGATAAGTTTCCAACTCCTGAGCATCTGGCTAGTCAATTTACTACTCATCAACCTATATCAGAAAATAAGAATGATGTTGGCATCTCAACATCTCCTCATGCATCTGTAAAAGATGATATGCATGAAACTCAATTTCAACATTTTGTATCAGATGAAAATAGTGATGAGGAAAATTTTCTAGATTTCGGTTATGTGCCTATTCTCATTCCTTTCGGGGATGATGTACTTACAAAACAGAATTTTAAATCTTTATTCAAAGAGCATGTAAAGGGAGAGCAACAACAATCAGAAGACTCTAAAATTTCTAATCAGGTTTTATATGAGTTTGTACAAGAGACTCAAGACCAAGCGAAAGCAGCATTAGGTGCATATCTAAAAAGGAAAAGTGTCTCGTTTTCAAATAAATATATAATAATCGCAGAATATAAAAGGAAGGAGAAGGATGAAAGTGTTTCATCCGACCCTATATACTTCACCTGTGGGGGAGTAGATTACGAAGTTAGCGATAATTGGGTTCAGGTAGCGTTTGATTTTCATGGTAAATTTCAACGTGTATCTACACCAGCTCAACCTCCAGAATATACGGATGCTGTGAGTCGCACTTATAGTGCGAGACAGCCCTATTTAGTCAGCGTCGCTAGCCAGAATAATAGAAAGAGAGATTCTCTATCATCAAATCCTATCTGCACAGTGGTAACTAATGATCAGCTAGATAAAATAGTAATAGTAAAAAATGAGTTAAAAAAAGAGATTCACGACTGGGAGACATCTTGTTTATATGGGAAAAATTCGTATTTATATACTTTTTTCCCTAGTGCTTTACCGAGCTTGAAAAAGAAAATAGATAGGAAAAAAATAAAATTAGCGTTTGTGAGAGAGGTTGTAAATGAAATCAAAAAATCTAATGATAATATCGGAGATATTGTTAATAAATTAGCAGCTAAGTATAGAGATAATTCTAAATGGGATGATGTGAGGGCGGGAATTTCAAGTGATACATTGGGTTATTCAAATAGTAAAACATTTAATTTATTAAAATCTCTTGGTTATAATGAAGAATCCGTAGATCAATTAGTGAATAAAAAACTGCAAACCGGATAACCTCTCTCTTCGTGAGCTGACTGATCGATAGGTTAGGGGTGCTTTTTCGGCGTATTAAGAAAATCGTAATGGCTCACTTTACGCTCACAATCTGAGTTATCCCTACCAATTTTGCTTGTATAGGCCACGTCATTGCGACTCAGAGCGCAGCGTGGAGGAAGCAATCCAGCTCGAAAGCAACGCTTAGTACAATTAGACCAGCTTTTTGAAGTTTTGCTTTCGAGCTGGATTGCTTCCTCCACGCTGCGCTCTGAGTCGCAATGACGACTGTAGTTTTAGCAAAATTTGTGGGGATAGCTCAGCTCGTTATGAGCTCTCTCAGTAAAGTGGTTATCCTTCCAGCACTCTTTTCTCCGCCTCTTCAATATCAAACGGCAATCCATAAACCACCAATATATCATCCTGCCTAAGTTTAATATTACTCTGCAGCATCTTAATAAATTTCTTATCGCCGCGTCGCACCGCAACCAACTCAACCCCTACCTCTTTCAAGTGTAATATTTTTGTTTTTTTGCCAATGGCATAAGACCCTTTGACTAATAAAATAGGCTTCAATTGTTTATGTAAAGAAACGTCATCCTCCATAGTGGTAGGATGAGAGCTGGCAAAGACTCTTTGTAATAAATCATAATCTTTGCTACGCACATCTTCCATCATCTGAGAAATTTTACTTGCGGGTATTCCAATTAAACTTAGTAAATGATCTGAAAATGCAAGGCTCGCTTCAAATAATTCTGCAATCACATGAGTTGCACCACAATTTTTTAATTGCTTTAGCTCAAACTCATCCGTGCAACGTACAAATTTGGGCAAATTAGGATGTGTTTTGTTGAGCATATTTAAAATCATAATCGCTGTTCTTAAATCATTAAAGCTAATAACCAATGCTTTAGCTTGATTTAATCCTACTGCATGAAGTATGCCCGGATGTGCAGGATCACCATAAATGACATTTTCACCTGCCATTGCAGCGAAACGTACTAACTCAGAATCCAGATCTAAACATACATAAGGGAATTTTACTTTGTCCAGCACGCGTGCAATATGTTGCCCAACACGTCCATAGCCACAAATGATGACATGCTGTTCTAATTTTTCCGTGATCAAGCTCATTTTTTCAGGCGAATGTACTTCTGCTGTCATTGTTTTAGGAGAATAAAAGAATAAGGCAATTTGTTTATTAAAGTGAATTAAAATCGGTGAAATCGCGATGCTGATTAATAATGCAGCCAAGATCACTTGTCCGTAGTCGGCTGGTATAATAGAGTGAGTGAGTGCCAGTGTTAAAATGGCAAAACCGAATTCACCACCTTGTGCTAGAACAATACCCGTACGCATTGCAACAGGTAAATCATGTCCTGTTAACCTGCTTACTACAGTAATAAGTGCCATCTTTCCAAAAATCAAAGCAATCACCAGTAAGGCGATCCATTGCCAGGTTTGATGCCAAGCACTGACATCTGCAAGCATCCCAATCGACATAAAAAACAAACCCAATAAAATATCGCGGAATGGCCGGATTTCTACTTTGATTTGATGGCGGAACTCTGTTTCAGCCAACATGATGCCCGCAAGAAATGCGCCTAGCGCATAAGAAAGACCTAGTAAATTAGTGATCCATGCGCTTGTTAATGTCACAAGTAAGACGGTTAATGTAAATAATTCAACAGTACGTGTTTTAGAAATGATACGGAAGAGTGGTCTTAATAACCATCTGCCCATCAAAAAGATTAACGCAATGGCTAAAATACCTTTGAGTATTGCGTAGAATAAAATAGTTTGTAAGCTATGCTGATCGTGATTGGCAAGACTTGCAATCAAGATGATAATGGGAATCACAGCTAAATCTTGTAATAATAATATACCTATTGCATTTATACCATGAGATGAATAAAGCTCTGATTGATCGCCAAGTTGTTTAACGACAATTGCAGTCGATGACATGGCTACTATGCTGCCAACTACTAAGGCAGACAGATTTGTCATCCCTAGAAAAATACCAATACCGGTGGTAATAGCGATTGTGAGGATGACTTGTAAAGTACCCATGACAAAAGCGGGGTATCGAAGGGCAAATAATTGCGGTAAAGAAAATTCCAAGCCGATCGTAAACATTAAAAAGACAATGCCAAACTCAGCTAAACCTTGAACAGCGTGAGAGCTGTGTGCTAATGCCAAACCGTTTGGTCCAACCAATGCGCCGGCTAATAGATAACCAAGAATAACAGAGAGCCGTAATCGCCTAAAGATGGATGTGACGACTAAGGCGAAGAGTAATATACAAAGGATTATTTCCAAGGTATTTAGAGGCATAGGTAATTATCCTGTTTGACAGAAAATAATTATATGTCGTGCTTAAGTTTTAATCTATACTTCTTTAATAATTAATATTAGTATCAGTTCATCTGGTATGTGTGGAGTGAAAATTATGCGAAATGTATTCAATTTTAGCGCAGGCCCTGCGATGGTGGCAGAAGAAGTATTGCTACAGGCACAAGTAGAGATGTTGGATTGGCATGGGACTGGCATGTCGATTATGGAAGTCAGTCACCGTGGGTCTGAATTTAAACAAGTCGTTGAACAGGCAGAAGCTGACTTGCGTGAGTTGATGGGTATTCCCAAGAATTATCAGGTGCTTTTTCTTGCGGGAGGCGCAACAGCGCAGTTCGCGATGGTTCCGCTTAATTTGTTAGCAGTTAATAATCAAGCAGATTATATCGATACAGGTATTTGGTCAAAAAAAGCTATTGCTGAAGCCAAGCGTTTTGGCGATGTGCATGTGGCTGCAAAAGTAGATGAAAGTGGTTCGCTGATACGTATTCCCGCTCAAACGGTTTGGTCACTGCGTGAAGATGCAGCTTATGTGCATTATACGCCGAATGAGACTATTGGCGGCGTGGAATTTCATTGGGTTCCCCAAACAGGCGATGTGCCTTTAGTTGCGGATATGTCATCTAATATTTTATCGCGTCCCATTGATGTCAGTCAGTATGGAATTATTTATGCGGGTGCGCAAAAAAATCTGGGACAGGCAGGAATTACGTTAGTTATTGTTCGTGATGATTTAATTAAAGAACCCTTGGCTGGCACGCCTACGCTTTATCAATATCTAGTACAGGCAGAAAATAAATCTTTTTATAATACGCCACCCACCTATAGTTGGTATATTGTTGGGTTGACATTAGCTTGGCTTAAGCGTGAAGGCGGGGTAGAAGCGTTTGCTGAACGTAATCAACGTAAAGCGCAGAAGTTATATCATGCAATTGATAATAGCGATGGATTTTACACTAACCCTGTTGATCCTGAATGCCGATCACGCATGAATGTTCCTTTTAATTTAAAGACTGATCAACTGACAGCCGTTTTTTTAGAAGAAGCGAAGAAAGCGGGATTAACTAATTTGAAAGGGCATAAATTAGCGGGTGGGGTGCGTGCGAGTATTTATAATCCAATGCCGGAAGAGGGTGTGGATGCGTTGGTTTCTTTTATGAAGGAATTTGCGGGGCGGTCTTAGGTAACCCTGAGTTATGGATAAGAATGCTGCTTAGTAACCTCTCCCACAAGGGGAGAGGTAGTTCTAAGCAACTTTGAGTGCTTAAGAATTATTAAAAAACAGCAAAAAAAATTTATTTCTTATACATCTTCAACCGCGCCTCTTTCCTAAGCAGCGCCTCATCAAACCGTCGTTGCTGCACTTCATTATGAATCGTCAAAGGCGGTGCTTTAGTAGGTTTCCCCTGTTCATCCACTGAAACCATCGTGAAATAACAAGTATTCGTATGACGTGAATGGGTAGTCATTAAATTTTCAGCAAGTACACGGATACCAATTTCCATTGAGGTTTTGCCTACATAATTCACGGCAGCAAGAAATGTCACTAGCTCTCCTACATAAATAGGCTCTTTGAATACCACCTGATCAACCGAAAGCGTCACTACATTTTTACAAGCATACCGTGCTGCACACGCATAGGCGACGCGATCCAAAAAACCTAGAATATGACCGCCATGTATATTGCCATGAAAATTGACCATATCAGGTGTCATGATTTCAGACATGACTATGTAGCGACGATTTTCGTGAATATCATTTTCTGTCATGAAATTTCTCCGCATAAGGTTTAAAAAGAGTATCGACTTTAGCAGCACAAATAAAATCGTTAACGGATAATCCTTTAAGCGCATGTGTTGAGTAGTGCACTAAACAATGATTATAACTGACCTCTAAATCAGGATGATGATTTTCAAGATTCGCCATCCAGGCGATTGCATTCACAAACGCCATGGTTTGATAATAATTTTTAAATTTAAAATCTCTAGAAATGATTTTGTTATCAGCGCTGACTTGCCATTCATTACTTATATTGTTTAATTGTTCTTGAACTGCGATTGGGTCTAAAGGAGCGCCGAAACCTTCGCAGGGAAGGCAGTGTTTTTGTTCTAGTGTATCCATGGAGGTTCCTTTAAAAAACTGTTGAATTGTGGATTGGTTGTAGGTAGATTATGACTTATATCAGTAAGAATCGCTAGTTTTTTGGTATATCAGAGCCTTTCCCCGCGTTGACGCAAGCAAGAATATCCCTAAGAAATCTTTTTATTACAACCTCATAAACCTCGTCATCGCGACCTGAGTGATCGCCACGAACTTAGCTTTAACCAAAGTCGTCATTGCGAGCGAAG
>DHJK01000072.1:39237-45038 GCA_002404295.1 Legionellales bacterium UBA4722 | reverse complement strand
TAATATTAAACTACTTCAGCAAGTGAAAATAACTTTGTTTACAGTTGAGGAAAAAGAAATCTTTAGCAATCATATACAATTTATAGAAAGAAGCATGAGTTTTCGTATGTTAAAACGTAGCATTCAAAGTAAAAATAAACTAAGTGATGAATTTATTAATTTCATTACAGATATTAAATTACATTTTGCTAGTAAAGCCGCAAATGCATTGCATACACAAAGTGTGAGCCTTACACCCGTGTTTTCTTGTGTAAGATAATCAATGACAATATTTCAGCATTTTTTAACCCCACCTTGTAGAAATTATCTTTTAGAAGACCGAGATAATAAACGATTTTGATCCTCAGTTGCATCGTCTTGATGTGCCACATCATCCACAGATAAAGATATTAGGCTAGAGCTACCCCGCGCACGTACGCAGCTATCCGCATAAATTTCGCTTAAATTTATGCGGAGACCTTAGCGCGTGCGTACTCGTCTTTTCTTGCATTCAAAAATCAGACTAAATATTAATTTTTATATTTACCGCTTCGTATCAGTTTATCTTTTTGCACAAGTTATAGAGAAGGATTGTGCTGCAGGATATTCAGCGTTCCTATGGTTTGATTGAGAAGGTGGATTATATGTTCTCGGACTGCCGACAGTACCGGCAGGGAAGAATGCATAACTACCATTGTAATATGATTTTGGAGTAGGCAACAACGTAACAGCGCTTATCGGAAATGGCGTTTGAAGTAATGGTGCGTTTGTTTGATATCTGGCTATACGAGCCGCAGTAGTTGAAGCAGGCTGAGGTGAGCAATAGACAACATTATTTTGCGAAAAAGAAGTGTTGATTCTAATGAGTGAGCGAGACGATTTTAGATCAACTGTTTCATTATCTGCAGTATTTTTTCTCTCTGTATTTACTGCGGTAGTATTTTGTTCTAATTTTTTTTCACATGAGTCTTCAATCAGTGCGTTAACAGCACCTTCCATAAGTTTTACTGATTCTTTGTCGTTTTCTAATCTTTGGCTAGCTTCTGCTAGCATTACAAGTTTTGGCTCTATTTTTTCAGGCGCAACACCATACTTTAATGAAATTTTAAAATAGTCATCTGCAAGCAATAAAAAACGTTGTCTATTTTCTAATTCTTGCTCAGAAAAATCTTCTTGATTCTCTTCAAATGCCTGTGCGCCACCTTGAAATAAATACAGACTGCCTATATTATAATGTAATTCACCCTCTATCAAAAATGATTGTTGATTAGACATGCACTCGATAGCAGTTAATGCGTATCGATAGCACATATTACTCAGTTCGTACTTTTTTTCAAGACTAAAAATAACACCCAGATAATTAAAACTTTCGGCAATGTCTTCACCATCAATCATTTTGTACTCTAACAATGCACATACAATTTGTATTTCCAATAGAGATAACTGATACATTTTTGCAGATTCATATTCTCCTAATTGAAAATAACACTTAGCTAATAGGCCACAAATTTTCCCAAGCAATAAAAAATAATTAAAATTATAGCTTGAAAGATATTGAAGTCGATTAAAAATATTATGATAAAACCACATTTGTTGATCTAATTTTGGCGCTGCTTCTGCAAAAAGCATAAGATTATGATAATCAATTAAATTCAAATCTGGAACAGCTTCAATAGGTTGAATAACATCTTTGTTCCAACGACAAATAGAAGATAGATTTCTGTATGATGATACATCCACATACTCTAATAATGAGAAGAGCTCCGTATCGTTGAAATAATCATTAAGCAATTTTTTTATAGTTTGATGTTGATATTCTTTTTCAAAGTTCAATAGATCCGAAAAAGGGTGTATTGGTTTTCTTGTTTGCATGCTATTTTCCTCGTTCTTTTATTATGATGTTTATTTAATTTTTTGAGATAATATCGGTTGAGGTGTGTTAAATCAAGCTTTACAACATGACTACTCTATTTTTAACTGCTGCAAAGCATTTAAACACTATAAGCTCTCCATAGATCGCGTACCGGCCCAGGGTTGTGTAACAATTCTGCCGTGGACCCACTCGCAATAACCTTTCCACCTTTAAGCAAAACTACAGAATCAAACTGTGGCAAAAGATGCAAGCGATGCAGTGAAACAATCATGGCGGCATCTGGAAATGCATGAATCACGCCTGAAAGGATTTCTTTTTCTGTTGGTAAATCGACACTTGATGTGGGCTCATCCATTAAAATAAGCGAACTAAAGCGAGCGGCAAATAATCCGCGCGCCAATGCAAGGCGTTGTTTTTGGCCTACCGATAGGTTAAGACCTTTTTCACGAATATCTGTTTCGAAACCAGACGGCAATGTGTTTAACACTGGCATGAAACCTGCAAGCTCAGAGGCACTTTCCATTTCATTAGAAGTAATGGGTAAATCCATTGTAATGTTAAACGCAATGGTATTTTCAAAAATCTCGGGATCTTGTGGAATGAGCGTCGTAATCACTTTTAATGGTTCTAAAGAATTAAAATGAACTCCGTCAATTTCCAGTTTCACTAGAGACGGCGTATAAAGCCCAGATAAAATATTTAATAAAGTACTTTTCCCACCGCCACTCGCCCCTATTAACGCAATTTTTTCACCTCGCTTTACAGTAAAACCGACTCGATCAAAGACATGTCCTTGATGCTCCTTACCTAAATGATGAAATGTTAATTCTTTAATTTGAAAAGAATGCCATTGCTTAGCTGTAGCTGTACCTTTAGGTAAATGTACTAATTTCTTAATATCTTTGAAAATAGGCTGCATACCTTTAATATCCGTATCCATGCGCACAAGCTCGCTATAATGTATGCTCAAATCATGAAATACAGTGCTAAGATCCCATTGATAACGGAAGATCATCACAACTAAACCAATCATAATCGCGCCGGCTGCATGCAACGTATGAATAATATAACCGATTAAAAGTGTTGCCTGGACAATGGATAACAACATCATCATGACAAACCATTTTGTTTCATTCAAGATTGAATCTTTACGAAAAAGTGGCCAGATTGCTAACATTCGCTGCAGTAAATTTGAATGCGTTAGGTCGCCAAGACGAAGCGTCAAAATAGTCGTCATGTTGCTTATATAATCAAATAGAACAGCACCTACATGATTATCAATTTCATTTTCAGCGCTATATAGTGGTATCAATTTTCTATCAAATAAAATAACGATATAGGTAACCATTGATGAGGCTAGAAAACTGAGAATACCTACCGGTACAGAAAGCCATAATAAAAACCCAATAGAAACTAGAAATTTAACAATCGTTTCTACATACAGAAATTGATTTTCAGCAAATTGGCGAAGCGCCACGGCTGCGCGATTAAGCCGCGTGATAATATTGCCGGAGTGATGATCTTGGTGCCAGTTAAGTGGAAGCTTTGACAATTGCTGATATAAATCGAGTCTATAAGATTGCTGGATTTTTAGAGCGACATTACGTTCAACAATACGTGCAGGACCATGAAATATCCAAAATACCAGCATCACCACTACACCGGCAATCAACCAAAATACAACGTTAGAAAGTTGGCTGGGCTTGAAATCTTGTAATAAATTTATGGCGCGTCCAAATGCATACGGACTTAAACCTAATGCACCTTGCGCTAGTACGTATGCAATATAATAGCCAACGATAGAAGCTCGCCACGGTTTTCCATAACACCAGACAGTACGAATTAAATCGAAATATGGATTTTTCATATAAGCAGTGTAGCTTGAAGTAAGGAATAAGGTCAAGTAACTCTAGGATGCTTAAATAACGGGCAAAGTTTATTGCTTTTAGTGTTCTCAATGAATTTTTTTACGGCAATTTCTGATAAAATCAGCAAGCTCACGATCACATTCCTTCCCCCTCTAGGCTGAGGGAAGGCAAGGAAGGGGGAACAAAAATACGCTTTTTTCTAAAGATATGTCCTTTTTTATTTAAAGAAAGTTGTTTAGCATAAGGAATACAGCAGCGCCTTATCACAGACTATATAGTTACAATAATTTAACAAGGACGTCACATAATGAAAACAAATACCACTATCTCAATCCCCGCCGCCATCGCAATAGGCATCGGCGCCATGATCGGCGCCGGCATATTTTCAATTTTAGGCGTAGTAGCAACTGCAGCGGGCTCCGCCATGTGGCTTTCATTTTTAATTGGCGGCGTCATTGCATTATTTTCAACATATTCTTATGCAAAATTAGGTGCTAAATTCCCCTCCGCAGGTGGTGCGGTCGAATTTTTAGTGTGTGGTTGGGGCCGGGGCGCCATGAGCGGCGGAATGAATTTATTTATGTGGATCGGTTATATCATATCAATCGCACTTTATGCACAAGGTTTTTCAGCCTACTGCATTACATTTTTCACAACCCACCCTACCCCATTATTAAGTAAAAGTATTGCATGCGGCATCGTTCTGTTTTTCACAATCATCAATATGTTAGGCGCGGGCTCCGTTGGAAAAGCGGAACTATTTATTGTAATAGTGAAAGTCAGCATTTTAATACTTTTTGCAAGCATAGGTTTATTTTTCATTCACACTGAAAATCTTGCGCTGGCTAATTGGTCCAGTACGGAAAGTATTTTCTTTGGAGCAGGTGTACTCTTTATTGGTTATGAAGGGTTTGGCATTATCACCAATGCAGCAGGCAACATGAACAACCCACAAAAAAGTTTACCCATTGCTTTATACAGTAGTGTCTTTATTGTTATCGCCATTTATTTAGCTGTGTCTATTACCGTCATTGGCAATCTAAGCTTAAATGAAATAAGTACTTCTGGTGACTTTGCCCTAGCATTAGCAGCAAAACCCTTTCTAGGAAACACTGGATTTAAACTCATTTCAATAGCCGCCTTATTTTCAACCGCATCCGCCATTAATGCAACATTGTTTGGTGCAGCCAATGTTTGCTATATGGTGGCACGTGATGGCGAATTGCCAAGCTATTTTACACGCACAGAATGGCGTGGTGCGACGGGTGGTTTACTCATCACTTCAGCATTAGTGATCATTTTCATTTTATTGTTTGATTTAGCTGGCGTCACCATGATGGGCAGTGGCGCGTTTTTATTAATTTATGCTGCGGTCAATGCCGGACATCTGAGAATCTTGTCACAAACAGGTGCGAATAAATCACTCGTTATAACGTCATTAATTCTTTGCATGTTATTATTTTGCATATTAGAAGTATATACCTACCAGCATTCACGTTCCGCTGTCTACACAATGATTGCGATCTTGATTGGATCTTTTGTTTTGGAGAGAGTGCTTTATTTTAGAAAAAAAGGTACCAGAACGGTACCTTTTTAAAAATTTCCTCTAAGCCAGGATGTTATTTAACGTTTTTGAATTGCTCTAATTGCATTTGCAATTCTTTTATTTTATGCATCCGACACGTTTTCACATCAGCTGGATCCACTTTAACACCAGCAACTGTTTGGCCTAAAAGAGTTGGCTCCATGCAATTATGCCATATGCCTTTGGTTTCAGATCTTCTACCAACAAAACCCGCGGAAGAACACGCTTTAGCAATGACAATACATGACTTATCACGAGCGGGCTCATTCTGTACAGCATCATCAGCAAAAACTTGTTGAGTTGCAAGCATAGCGAAAATCACAAACATTTTATAAATAGTACGCATTTCAATCTCCTATGATAATTAAGTTTCCCGGGTCTATTCAATCCACAAAATAGATATTACCCTAACTATCTCTCAATTGTCACTGCATCCATCGTGACCGTGCTCGTCATTGCGAGCGCGAGCGAAACAACCTAGTCTTTCAAAGCTGAT
>DHJK01000072.1:37617-39118 GCA_002404295.1 Legionellales bacterium UBA4722 | reverse complement strand
AGACTAGGTTGCTTCGCTCGCGCTCGCAATGACGAGGATTGAGGCATGATAAAAGCAGTGCAGCTTGCTCAACATTAACTAATAATATAAAGTAAAATATTCGAATTCCAAGGAAGGAACGATTTATGTCCAACTTCAAAGTAATGGCTCTAACATTATTAGGTACACTCATTACAACTAGCGCCCAAGCCACGCAAACCCAAAATTGCCAACCCTTTCTCCCTGGCCTCCCAGATCAAGCAAACATGGTAGCACCACAAGCAATAACAACCTCTACCACCAAAAAATATATATTACCAGGAACACCTGCCACATCACAATGGGGCGTATTTAATAATGCGCAGCCACCTGTTTTATCAATACAGTCAGGCGATACAGTGGATATCGAAACACAAGCTGCAGCCGCAAACCAAGTCGTGCCAGGTACTACCATTGAACAAGTCATACAGATGAATACAGCCGTTGAAGGCCGAGGCCCTCACACTGTAACTGGACCCATCTACATAAATAACGCAGAACCCGGCGATACATTAAAAATTCATATCAACAAAATTGTACCACGCTCCTACGCTTCAAATGACAGCACGCCCGGCAAAGGACTATTTCCAGAATTATTTTCGGATAAACATCCGTATGTGAAATACTATTATCTCGATGTTAATAAAATGCAAATGCAATTTTTACCCGGCATTACTGTACCACTCGCACCCTTCCCCGGCGTTGTAGCCGTTGCCCGCGCTGAACCTGGCAATTATAGCTCTGGACCTCCGGGACAATTTGGTGGAAATATGGATTTACGCGAATTAACAGAAGGGTCAACGCTTTATTTACCTGTCTTTGTAAAAGGCGGTTTACTCTGGACAGGTGACTCACACGCAGGTCAGGGTAATGGTGAGATTGATCTAACTGCTATCGAAACTGCATTCGAAGAATTTAATATCACCGTTGATGTCATTAAAAATAAATCATTGACTTGGCCACGCGCTGAAACAAAAACAGATTGGATTGCGGTAGGTTATGACAAAGATATCAATAACGCTTTATCTATTCTTAAAGATGAAACAACTAAACTTATCATGGATACACGCCACTTACCTCGCGAGCAAGCAGAGAAAACAATGTTAGCCACGTGGAATTGCCCCATCGCAGAAGTTGTTAATGGTGTGCAAGGTGTTTATTGCATGGTACCTAAAAATATAACCGCAAGCAGACCTACATTGACGAAATATGACAATGCGCAATTCTTTGTGACTTATGGCAAAGATGCTGATCTAGAAAAAGCGATGAAAATTGCTTCACTGGCTATGATTAATAAAGTTTCTTCGGATAAGAAGTTATCGCGTGAGGAGGTTTATACATTAGCGAGTTTCACAATGGATTGCCGTATTGCACCTTATGTTTCTGGGGATAAAGAGGTGTATTGCAATATGAGCAAAAAACTCTGGGCTTAGGGTTATCACTGCACTAATCGTGCCTGTGCCCGCGTGCGTGCCCGTCTTTT